>DASQLL010000101.1:0-10007 GCA_035630035.1 Pyrinomonadaceae bacterium
CCCTTCACTTCACCGGGGGGAAGTTGATATTCAGAAGCGTCCCTTCGGGCAGGCCCTCGCCCAGAACTTTTCTCGCGGCCACGACGGCGAAGCGCGCGGCCTCCGTGAAGTCGAAGTTCTCGCGCGCGACGAGGCTGAAGGCGAGACCGGGCACGCCTAGGATTGTGGATTCGAGCGCGCCCGCGACCGTGCCGGAATAGGTCGCGTCGTCGCCGAGGTTGCCGCCGTGGTTGATGCCTGAGCAGCAGATGTTCGGCATCTCGTCCGCGCCGAGGATGTTGTTCAGGGCCAGCGTGACGCAGTCGGTCGGCGTGCCGTCAACAGTCCAATGGCGCTCGTCAATCCGTCGTATGCGAAGCGGGCGCGAGAGCGTAAGACTGTGCGACGCGCCGCTCATCTCGGAAGCCGGCGCGACGACGTAAACGTCGCCCACCTCGCGCAGCGCTTCTTCCAGTTTGATGAGTCCGTCGGAGTGTATGCCGTCGTCGTTTGTAAGAAGAATGCGAACCATAATTAAGCCGCGCCCATTACACCTTAACGCCCGCAATTATTCAAGCGAGCCATAGAAGGGGCGGAAGCCCGACCGTAAGGGAGAGCGTAATGCAGGAGGCAGGGGCAGGAGGCAGTTGGCAGTAAAGAAGTGTGGCGGTTTTGCCAGCTTCCTGCCCCTGCCTCCTGCCGACTGACTGCGCCCTCCCTTACGGTCGGGCTTCCGCCAAAGAAAAGCCCCGCAGACGACGGTGCGCCCGCGGGGCTTGTTCGTTTCAAGAATCGGGCGAGGCTTTAAGCGTTCGCCGTCTCTTCCTTCTTGCTGCGGGAGAGGCCCTTGATCTGCACGGGCGTGTTCTTCTCAACGTCCGCGCCGAGCTTCTTCTTCAAGACCATCTCCTGATAAAGCTTACGCATCATGGCGGCCTCTTCGTGCGCCGTCTTCGGCCCTTCCATCGTCGGCTTGTTCGGACGCTGCAAGTCAACTTCGTTCAGCGCGAGGCTGACCGGCGCTTCGTAGTCGAGGCCGACCTCCTTGCCCTTGGCGAAGATTTCGTGACGCCCGTTGTCCTTGTACCACTGCGCGACGGTCGCGTTCTGGTGCATCTGCTCGATGATGTTGCGCCAGCCGATGCCTGTGTTGTAGGCGCAGAAACTGATCTCGCCTTCCTGCGTGCCGTAAGGGATGATGCACATCTCCGTGCGGCGGAAGTCGTAGTTGAAGAGGTCTTGGAACCACATGCCCGCGATGAACAGGAAGTTCCAGCGGTCGGAGCGGCGCGCTTTGATGTCCTCGACCGAACGCTTGCCGTCAACGCGACCGTAGGAGCGTCCCGTCAGACCGAATGACTTGTCGAACTTCTTGAACAGCTCGTAGAGCGAGAACTGCGAAGGAGCCTTGTAAGGATTGTAGTGCTTCAGAAGCGCGAGGCCCATCATCGTGTTCGTGGCCCACTTGCCGCGGCCCGCGTCCGTGATCCTCTGCATGTCTTTGACGAGTCCCGGAATGTTCAGGAACTCGGGGACGGGAGCCATCTCCTTCGTCTCCTTGTCAATCATCACCGCCGTGCCGACGCCGCAGTTCGGGTGGCAGCCACACGAGACCTGACCCCACTCGGCGTCGGGGCCGTGCGCGAGGTCTGCGAAGTCCGCGAACGCGCCCATCAGAGAGAGCGGGAACCAGTCGCGCGTAGGCTCCGTGATGCCGACCTGCGACTTCACATCCTGCGCGAGGTGCGACAAGGTGTAGCGCTGCTGCATGCGGCGCTCGTCGGTGATCTCCTCGTCGCGGCCCGTGAACGAGACGGGCTGGAACGAGAGGAACGCGATCTTCTTCGGGTTGTCGAGCGCGAAGCGTATGACCGAGCCGACCTGATCGTTGTTGATGCCGTTGACGAGCGTGATGACCAGAACGATCTCGACGCCCGCCTCGTGCAGGTTGTCAATCGCGCGCAGCTTCACGTCGAAGAGGTTGCCGACCTGCCGGTGCGAGTTGGCGTCGTTGCCGATACCGTCGAACTGCAAGTAAGCGTAGCGCAGGCCCGCCTCGGCGGACTCGCGGCAGAACTCTTTCGACTTCGCGAACTCGATGCCGTTCGTAGCGCACTGCACGGAGTTGTAACCGACCTTGCGCGAGTAGCGGATCGAGTCGAGGAAGTAGGGCGAGATGGTCGGCTCGCCGCCGGAGAACTGCACGGACATCTGACGCTTGGGCTTGATCGAGATGGCCTTGTCGAGAATGTCCTTGACCTCGTCGAACGAAAGCTCGTGGACGAAGCCGACCTGATTGGCGTCCATGAAGCATGGGTCGCACATCATGTTGCAGCGGTTCGTAAGGTCAATCGTCAGAACCGAGCCGCGCCCGAACTTGATCGAGCTTGAGCCGTGGTCATGCAGCCCCTTGTCGTTGTGCGCCTGTATGTCGCGACCGGGGAACATCTTCTCGATGTGCTTCAGGAACTTCGAGTCAATCGCCATGATGTCCTCGAAGTGGCCGTGGATGGGACAATCCTTGACCATCCAAATCTCGCCGTCGCGCTCGATGATCTGCGCCTTGATCTCTCCGACCTTCTCGGTGACGAGTGTGGACGGATCAATCGTCGGCGCGCTCAGGATTTTGTTGCGCGCCTCGATGACGCACTTCGGACAAAGGCTATCGGTCGTGCGCGGGAAGCCGAGCGGCGGCTTCGACTTCTGCCAAGACTTGAGCAGCGGCTTGTCCGACCACTTCGGCGTGAACGACTCGCCCGGCCTGAACTGGTTGAAGAACTGAATCGTGTTGAAAAGTGCGCCGGCGGTCGCGGCCAGCCCCTTCTCGGCGTGCTTAATCGGTTTCATCATTTATTCCCTTCAAAATTGTCTTTGTCGAAATGCACAGGCATGTTTGGACTTCTGACGGTAGAGGTCAGACACTTTGCAAGTGCAATGGCCGTGCCAACTGCGACTAGGCCTCGCAAGTCTACAAATAATTAGGTTTATGGGTTTCGAGAGTGATTTGGATTGTGTGAAGGGATGAATCCATTCGGGTCAGGCAGGCCCGCAAAGCTCTTTCCTCGAAGGGATGGGGCTATGTGACACGCCAGCCGCCTTTCGTGAAGCCTTTGGCGGCAATACTGACTCAAGGCACAGTGAAAACTTAGGGTTTTCGCCCGGTCGCTCAGGTGATTCGGAAGTAGATTGGATTAATCTTAGCGTCGCGGCGCGTAATAGCCGACGCGCGTCGAGACCTGAAAGGGACGGCCCGACACTTCGACGCTGACGCGGCGGAAGCGCCCGTCGCGCGCGGAGTTGGTCGGCGTGTAGTAGAGCGCGTATTGATGTCGCAGCTCGTCGGCGATCTCGGCGTAGACGCGGTCGAGCGCGTCGAAGCTCTGCGGCTTGTAGAGTCGCCCGCCGGTCGCGCCCGTCAGTTGTTCGAGGTTGCGCTCGCTCGCCTCAAGCACGCGCAGACCCTCGCGCAGGTCTCCGATGCGGAGCGAGTTGAAGCGGACGGACGAGTCAGGCCCGGCGAGCATGTTGTCCAGCTCCGCCTGCTTGCGCGCGCGCTCGATCTGCGTGTTCGAGATGACGTAGACCGTGACCTGCGATTCGAGCAGCGCGCGCAACGCCGTCTCCACTGTCGCCGCGCCGCGACCGCTATCAATGCCGTCGCTCAGGACGACGAGCGCGTGGCGGCGCTGGTCTTTCTGGAACTGCTCGCGCGCCGAGAGCATGAGGGCGTCGTTAAAGCGCGTGAAGACGCCTGTGGTGAGGCGCGTGAGCGCGCGGCGCAGTTGAAGGCGGCTCTTCGACCAGTCGAGCAGAAGCTCCACGCGGTCGTCGAACTTGATGAGACTGAAACGGTCGTCCGCGGCGAGTCGGCCTGAGAACTCGCCGACCGCGCGGCGGAAGTCCTCGAAGCTCTCGGCCACAGACGACGAAGAGTCAACGAGCAGGGCAACGTCCACGGGAGCTTGTCTTAGCGAAAGATCGCTAAGGGGCTGCTCGCGCCCGTCTTCGTAGACGCGAAAGTCTTTGCGCGAGAGGTCGGAAACGAGCTGCCCCGAAGCATCGCGCACCGTCACGGGCAGAAGCACCTCGGATGCGTTGATCTTGACGACCTCGTCCTCGTCAACCGCCTCCGGCTCTTGCGCGCCTTTAGACGCTTCGCTCTTTTGCGTCGCGCTTGCGTTTGCGCTTGAGGCTTCCACTAACCCCGTTGCCCTTCGCGGGCGCGTGCGCTCCTGCGTGGAGGCGGGCGGGATATTCATGTCGCTTTTCACTTGAGCGTAATGCGAGTAGGACTCACCGCAGAGACGCAGAGGGCGCGGAGGAAGCGCAGAGGGTTGAGCGACACACAAGTCTCTGCGCCCACTCAGCGTCCTCTGCGTCTCTGCGGTGAACTGCCCCTTCCTATGCTCAAGTGAAAATTGCTCTGGAACGGCGGTAAGCAGAAACACGAAGAGGAGTAGCGATGCACGAATGCGTCCCGCTCCGAAAGCAGTCGCCGAATATTTTTTTCGTCCCGCGTTCGCTCTGCCGCGCATCTTGTCACTTCTCCGGTCGCGCGGGCTGCGCGCCATCTTCGCCCATCGCGGCGCGCATGGCTGCGATGACAGGCTCGGTCACACGGCGCTTCCGAAGCTCTGCAAGACGCGCGGGCGCGAGGTCGAACTCGACCGGCGACTGCTCGATGCGGCGTATGATTGTGCCTTCGGAGAATCCGGCCTCTACAAGCTCGACCACCGAGTCGTTGCTCAAGGTCGGCGTCCGTTCCAGCTTCGCCTGCGACGCGCCGCCGGCCTCCGCGGGCGGGCGAATGATGCGGACGGTCGCGCTCCCCGTCGTCTGCGTGTCGTTGTTCATCTCCCCGCCTCCGCCGCGCGAGCTTCTGCGCCCCTTCGAGCCGCCCGACGAGCCGAAGATGTCAGTGCCGCCGCCGGGACTCGCGCCTCCGCCCTGACCTTTCAGACCTGCGTCGCCGCCGAAAAAGCCCTCGTCGTCCCCCCAGTCCTCGCTTGTCAACTCAACCGACTCCGCGCGCCCGATCATCGTGAGGATGATTCGCTCGCTCACGCCGCTCTTCTTAAGCTCTATCAGACGCTCCGGCGAGAGATCGAAGTTCGCAGGGCGCACATTGATGATCGCAATGACCGTCTTCTCCCTAAAGCCCGCGCGCACGAGCTTGACGACCGAGGCGTTCGTCAGCGGCGACTCCGCGCCCTTCGCCCCGCCCTGCGCCAACACCTGCGATGCTACGGCGACCGCGACGGCCAACACCAAGACTCTCATCAAAACAAATCTCATCCGGCACACCTCAGACAATAAACAAGCGCGAATGGCGCGAACATTCCAAAAGACAGGAGCAGGAAGCAGGAGCAGGAAGCAGGAAAAACAATTTGACTTCAATCTCTAACCCCGAATCTACGGGTGCTTACTGCTCCTGCCTCCTGCTCCTCATTCCCCTCCCTGATATCGCGCGCTGATGCGGCGGACGTAGTTGCGCGTCTCGCGGTAGGGCGGTACGCGGTTGCCGTAGCGCATGACGCTTCCCTCGCCCGCGTTGTAGCCCGCAAGCACGAGGTCAACGCGCCCGCCGAAGCGTTTGAGCAACTCTTTCAGGTAGCGCGTGCCGCCGGAAACGTTCTGCGCGGCGTCGTGCGAGTTGCGGACGCCGAAGCGCGCGGCTGTGCCCGGCATGAGCTGCATCAATCCGCGCGCGCCCATCGGACTCACTGCGCGCGGGTTGAAGTGCGACTCGTGCTCCATCACGCAGAAGATGAGATAAGGGTCAACTCCGTAGCGCGCGCCGTTCTGCCTGATGATCGAGTCGAGACGGACGCTTCCCGTCGTCCAGCGACGCTCGCGCGGCTTGCCCTTAACGCCCGACGCGTCGGCCACCTCTTCGGCGGAGACGCGCTCGCGCTCGACGCGCTCGATGCGCGCGCGCTCGATGAAGGTCGAGATGTTGCCTCGCTTGTACCAGACGCCCTCCGCCGACTCGTTCGCCTCGTCAACCTCCATCTTCGCCCCGCCGACGAGGTAAATCCACACAGCCTGCGTCTCTTCAATATTCGTCGCGCCGTCGCCGGCGACGTTTACGACGGTCGCACTGCTCGCCGACTTCGCCTCGCCGCCCGCCGTCTTCGCGCCTTCGCCCGACTGTCCGGCCTTCAAGACCTCGCGCACGCGCGAACGCTCGACCAGATAGGTCACGCCGCCGCGCCTGTACCAGACTCCCTGCGCGTCCTCCCAAGCCTCGTCCACCTCCATCGTCGTCCCGTCGGCAAGGCGCAACTTGTCCGCGAACGCTTCCGGCGCGACGGAAAGGATGAGAATGAAAAACAGCACGACTTTCATCGTCAACGCAACCCCGGGAGCGCAGGCATCCCTGCCTGCCGTGAGCGCGAAGCGCGAAAAGCCTTCCACCGAAATCAAGCATAGGCGATAGCGAGAGGCTTTAAGCGTGCTACCGCACGCTTTGGCAGGCAGGGATGCCTGCGCTCCCAGCAGAGCAAAGCCGTCTTTCTTTTCAGTCTTGCGTCGGGTTCGCATCGCGCAATCCCCCCGTGGTCTTCTTTCCGAACTCCTGCGTCGTGAAGCCGTGCGACGTGCCGAAGTAGTTGCGCCACGCCGCGTCAATCAAGCGGACGCTCACTTCGGGCGGTCGGCCCTCGAACAGACAGATGTCTGTCATGCGGTCGAGCAGGTCGCGCGGCTCGCACGACTTCATCTGCCTCTGCTCAAGCATGTAGTTGTTGAGCAGGTGGTCGAGGCACGGCTGCTCTACGCGCAGGCCGCGCGTGTAGGCTGCGCGCTTGAAAATCTCGACGTAGGCCGCGGGCGTCGGCGGCTCGACGCGCGCGCGGTATCCCATGCGTCGCAGGAACGCTTCGTCAACCAAATCTTTCTCGTCGAGGTTCGTCGAGAAGACGACCAACTGCTCGAACGGAACTTCGATCTTCTTGCCCGTGTGCAGCGTCAGGTAATCAACGCGCTTCTCTAAAGGGACGATCCAGCGATTGAGAAGGTCGTGCGGCTCGACCCTCTGCCGCCCGAAGTCGTCAACGACGAGCGTGCCGCCGTTCGACTTCATCTGAAACGGCGCTTCGTAAAACTTAGCGGCCTCGCTCCATTGCAAATCCGCGTCGTCTAAGGTCAGCTCGCCGCCGACGATGACGAGCGGTCGCTCGATGAGAACCCAGCGGCGGTCGTGCTCGACGTTCGATGTGCCTTCGCGCGCGTGCCTGTGGTTGTGCGAGTCGAAGACGCGGATTATCTGCCCGTCAATTTCGATGGAGTAAGGAATCCAGATGTGTCCGGGCAGGCCGGCGTTGATGCGCTCGGCGACGGCGGTCTTGCCCGTACCCGCGGGGCCTGTGATGAAGAGCGAGCGGCGCGAGTTGATGACGCAGCCCATCGTCTGTATCAGCGACTCAGGCAGAACGAGGTCGCGGAAGGCCGCGCGCACGGTCTCGACCGAGGCGGCGCGCGCAGGCACGGCCTGAAGGCGCATCATGTGCGCGTAGTCGCGCAGAGAGACGGGCGCGGGGCCGACGTAGCCGCACAACTCGCGCACGCGCGCGACGCGCTGCCAGCCGCGCTCCAACATCTCGTAGCGCGTCGCGCCGACGGCTATCTGCCCCTTGACCTCGATCATCTTCTCGCGCGAAAGCTGAACCAGCATCTCCTCGACGAGCGCGCGCGGCAGGCAAAGCTCGTCCGAGATCGTCTGCGTCGTCGGCTCCGGCATCTGCGCGACGTGCTTGAGCGCAAGATCGCACAGGAAGCTCTCCGACACGTCCGCCTCGCGCAACTCCTCCAGCGCGGGCGGCCCCATCGTCTCGATCTCGGCGCGCGTAAGAATTCCCGTGTGTGTCATCTCAAACCTTTCGATTCAGTATTTGAAAGGAGAATTAACATGGATGGACAGGATTTACAGGTTTAAGATTTTTAGATTTCAAATCCTGAATTTGTCTTTATGTTTTCTATCCTGTTCATCCTGTCCATCCATGTTAATTGTCTTTCCGTCATCAAGCGGGCAGGGACAAGCCCTGCCCCTACATTCCCTACGTGGTTACTTCCCACCGGCTGAAGCGACCATCGCATGCTTCGCATCTTCGGCATTGAGCGCGAGGCGAGCCTCTTCGGCCTTCGCCTTGTTGCCGTTGCGTTCGTAGAGTTCGGCGAGATGGCGAAGGACGTTGGTCGAGCCGGGCTGAAGACGGCGCGCGGCTTCGAGGTGGGAGGCGGCCTTGTCGTCGCGGCCCACGCGAATTAGCAGCGCGGCGACGTTCGTGTGGCCGCTGAACTCGCCGCCCGCGCGCGCGAAGTTCTTGTATGCGTCGTCGTATTTGCCTAGACGCGTTTGCGCGAGCGCGAGGTTGTTGTGGATGCGCGCGTCGCCGGGGGCGAGCCTCGCGGCGCGTTTGAGTTTGTCAACGGCGGCGCGGTAGTTGCCGCTGATGTAGAGCGAGTAACCGAGGTTGTTAAGCGCCTGCGGGTCGCTGTCGTTCACGTCAACGGCGCGGTCGTAAGAATCCCTCGCGCGGTCGTGCAGTCCTTTGCGGTCGTATGCGACGGCTAGAAGGTTATGCGCCTGCACGAGCTTCGGGTCGAGCGAAGCGGCGCGCGAAAGCTGCGCGATGGCCCCGTTCAGATTTCCCTCTTCGAGCATCGCGCGACCGCGTTCGAGACATGCGCGCGCGCTCCCGTCCGTTTCGTCCACGCGCGCTCGCTCGGTCGTCTTGTCTTGGACGCGCACGACGCCGACGCTCTCGAAACGCTCGGCGTCCCCTGCTTTCATGCGCGCGAGCTTGCCGTCGTCGCCGCCCTTGCCGAAGAGACGGCCCACGGCCTTGAACGGCGCTTTGAAGACTTTGAAGAATCCGCCGCCCTTCTTCTTCGGCTTGTCCGTTTGCGCTCCGGCTTCCGCGCCCGACGCGGCGACGACGTTTGTGCCCGTGTCGCCGTCAAGCTCGTCGCCTTCCGCGCTCCAGATGGCGAGCACGCTGACGGCGAGAACTAGGGTTGCGAGAATTGTGGCGACTCTGCGCGTGAACATGATCTTCGGCTCCTTAAAGGTTGGCGAACGTGTCCATGAGGTTGATGAACGCGGGGCCTAACAGCGCGATGAAGAGCGTGGGGAACAGAAAGCACGCGAGCGGGAACAGCAATTTCACCGCGGCCTTCTGCGCGGCCTGCTCGGCGCGCTGCCTGCGCTTCGTGCGTAGAGAATCCGCGTAGACGCGCACGGCGCGCGCGATTGAAGTGCCGAACTTGTCGGCCTGTATGAGCATCGCGCAGAGGCTTCTCAGGTCTTCGACGCCCGTGCGCTCCGCCAGATTTCGCAGAGCCTCGGCGCGGTCGCGCCCGACGCGAATCTCCATGTTCGTCATCGCGAACTCTTCGCTTATGTCGGGGTGAACTTCCTTCATCTCGTCGCCGACGCGTATGAGCGCGGAGTTCAGACCAAGTCCCGCCTCGATTGAGACGACCAGAAGGTCGAGCGCGTCTGCGAGTCCCCACTGCAAGCGCTGCTGCCGGCCCTTGATCAAACGTTTCAGAAGATAGCGCGGGAGCATGAAGCCGAAGACGAAGGCTCCGAGAATCCACATGACCGCGCTGCCGATTGGCTTGCCCCAAAGCGCGCAGCCGAGCGCGACCGCCGAAGGGAACAGCACGAGCGAGAGCAGTTGCAGCGAGCGATAGACGACCGGCGCGTTCGGCGAGCGGTAGCCCGCGTGCATCAACTGCTTGGCGAGCTTCTTCGCTTCGGCGGCGGAAGGCGGCGCGATGCGGTTGAGCGGCGTCGCCATTCTTTCGGCGAACGCCGCGACGGGCGACGACTCCGCGACGACGAGCGAAGGGGCGGACGCGGGCGCGCTGCCGCCATCGCCCATACGCTTCAGACGCTCGGTCGCCGCCGACGGCGGTCGGAACATCAGCCAGTACGCGGCCATCGCGCCGAGCGAGATGCATACGAAGGTGCAGATGGTTATGATGAGAATCATTTTTTTGGTAAATGGTAAATGGTGAAT
>DASQLL010000102.1:0-3013 GCA_035630035.1 Pyrinomonadaceae bacterium
CGGGGCGAGCGTGGCGAGCAGATGTTCGACGCGGCCCGCGCTCGACGCGCTCAGTACGTCGCCGGGCGCGGCGAGTAACGCGCCTCCTTCGTGGATTTCGCCGGCCTCGTTCGTCTCGACGATCCTCCTTTGCCAACGCATTTTGCCTCGGAGCAGGAAGAGCGCGGTGTAGTCTGTTCGCGCCTCGTTAGACCAGCTCAAACGGCGTCCCGCGCGGAAATGGACGGCGAAGCGCGGCGGGCGCGCGAAGATTTTGTCGGCGGCTTGCTCGGTTGCGCTCATCCGATTTCGACTCGTTCCAACTCGCGCGCGCGTATCTCTCCAAGCGCCGCTTTCATCTCGGCGGGGCGGCTGGTGAAGATCGCGCGCAGGCCGAGCGCTTCGGCGCGTCTTAGCCAGAAAGGCGTGTCAACTGTCCAGACAAGCACGGGGAGTCCGCGAGCCAGCGCAGCCCCGGTCGTCGCACGGCGCAAGAGCGAGCGGTGCAGAGAGATTTCGTCCGCGCCGCAGCGGGCGGCCTCTTCGACGATTCTGCTTGCGGATAAAAGCGGGCGCGACCACTTGGGTTTGAAGAGCGCGGCAGTTCGGACTTCGGGCGCGAGACGCTTCACCTCTCGGAGCGAGTCGTGGGCGAAACTTTTAACGACAACGCGGTCGGCGAGGCCATGCGCGCGCGTAAGCTCGACGACCGAGCGCGCGAGCGGCGCATGAAGCGCGGGGTCGCATTTCATCTCGACGTAGAGAACTCGCGCGCTCGCCCCGAATCGCTCGAAGACTTGCGCCAGCGTCGGTATGCGTTCGCGCGCGAATTCTTCTCTCGCCAGCTCGGGGTGGAGGTGATTGAACCGAGTCCCAACGTCGAGCGCGCACAGCTCTTCGGAGGCGAGCGATTCGACGAGGCCGTCGCACAGCACGATGCGACTGAGCGTGGCGTCGTGGACGACGACGGGCACGCCGTCGCGCGCGAGACGCACGTCAAGCTCGATGCCGTCCGCGCCGTCTTCAAAAGCCTGCGCGAAGGCGGCGAGGGTGTTTTCGGGCGCGTATGCGGAAGCGCCTCGATGGCCGATGATGAGAAGACGGCTGTCGGAGATGTCGCCGCGTCGGCTCATTCGGTCTTCTTCCGTGGGCCTCGCTTCGCCGCGCCCTTCGCAGACTTCGTGGCGACTTTCCTGATTGATTGCTTCGGCTCAGTCAACGCGGCTTCGTCATTCACAGGGACTCCCGTGTCTTCATTCGCCGCCACTGTTTTCCGCGTCGTCTTCTTCAGAGGCTTAGCGTGCGCGGAGTTATTCTCTTTCGCGGCGTCGCGGTGATTAGCGTTTTTTTTAGCGGGAGCGGAGAACCAGAGCGCGGTGAGCGGGGGAAGGTCAACCGCCGCGGAGAAGGGGCGATTTTGCCACGGCTGCTCTTCGGCTTCGACCGATTCGACGCGGAGCGAGTCGCCGCCGCCGTAGTAAGTCGAGTCGGTGTTGAGTATGAGTCGGTAAGCGCCTTTCTCCGGCAGGCCGAAGCGGTAGCCGTTGCGCGCGGCGGCGGAGAAATTGCAGACGCAGACTACCGCGTCGCCCGACGAGGCGAAGCGCATGAAGGCGACGACGTTCTCAAGCGCGTTGTCAACGTCAATCCACTGGAAGCCGCGCGGCTCTACGTCAAGCTCGTGGAGCGCGGGCGTCTCGACGAGTATGCGGTTGAGGTCGCGGACGAGCGTGTTGACGCCGCGATGCTCGTCTTCGTCGAGCAGGTGCCAGTCGAGGCTCTGCGTGTCGCTCCACTCGCGCCACTGTCCGAGGTCGCCGCCCATGAAGAGCAGCTTCTTGCCGGGGTGCGCCCACATGTACGCGTAGAGCGTGCGAAGGTTCGCGAACTTCTGCGCGCGGCTGTTGCCGTGCATCTTGTTCAGCATCGAGCCTTTCATGTGGACGACTTCGTCGTGCGAGAAGGGGAGGACGAAGTTCTCGCTCCAAGCGTAGGTGAGGCCGAAGGTGATGTTGTTGTGGAAGTAGCGACGGACGAAGGGGTCGCGCTCGAAATACTTGAGCGTGTCGTGCATCCATCCCATGTTCCATTTGAAGTCGAAACCGAGGCCGCCCTGATCCGTCCCCTTCGTGACGAGCGGCCAAGAGGTTGACTCTTCGGCGATCATCATCACGCCGGGCTGCTCCCTGTGCACGACCGCGTTCAGCTCGCGTATGAAGGCGAGGGCTTCGAGGTTTTCGCGACCGCCGAACTTGTTGGGAACCCAACGCCCCGCCGTGCGGCTGTAGTCGAGGTAGAGCATCGAAGCGACGGCGTCAACGCGCAGTCCGTCAACGTGGCATTCCTTGAGCCAGAAGAGCGCGTTGGCGATCAGAAAATTTCTGACCTCGTTGCGTCCGTAGTTGAAGATGAACGTGCCCCAGTCGGGATGCTCGCCGAGGCGCGGGTCTGCATGCTCGTAAAGCGCCGAGCCATCGAAGCGGCCCAGCGCCCACTCGTCTTTCGGAAAGTGCGCGGGAACCCAATCCATGATGACGCCGACGCCGCGACTGTGCAGGTGGTCAACGAGAAAACGGAAGTCGTCGGGCGAGCCGAAGCGCGCGGTGGGCGCGTAGTAGTTCGCAACCTGATAGCCCCAAGAGCCGCCATACGGGTGGCCTTTGAGCGGCAGGAACTCGACGTGCGTAAAGCCCATGCGGTTGCAGTAGTCGGCGAGCGCGGGCGCGGTCTCGCGATAAGTGAAGGGGCGGTTGCCGTCTTCAACCATGCGCCGCCAAGAGCCGAGATGGACTTCGTAGATCGAGAGCGGACGCCGCAGGTGGTCTTCCTGCGCGCGCCTCTGCATCCATTCGTGATCGTTGAACTGATAGCTCGGCTCGTAGACGATTGAAGAAGTGGCGGGCGGGACTTCGGCGTAGAGCGCGTAAGGGTCTGCCTTGAGGAAGGGGAGCGCGCCACGCCGGTGAATCTCGTACTTGTAAATCGCGCCGGGCCGAAGGTCGGGGATGAAAATCTCCCAAGTGCCGGAGACGCC
>DASQLL010000103.1:0-8505 GCA_035630035.1 Pyrinomonadaceae bacterium
CCCGAAGGCGTTTGGGTCAGCTACCACTACGGCTTCAGCGCCGCTATCGGCGGCGGCGAGTACGAGCGGCAGTTGCGCCCCCCGCAAGGTAGAAAGCTCTACCGCGTGAGCTGGCAGCGCCATCAAAGTCAACAGCGGAAGCGCGGCGCACGACGCGCTCAGCAAAGGCGCAGGCGCGACTACTACTCGACCATCAGCGGAGCCTTAGACGCGTGGAGCCGCGAAGACCCCGACGACGCCATCATCCAGATCGAGGACAGCGAGTCCTACGTCGAGCCTTTGAATATCACTCTGCGCGCGGGCCAGCGTCTTGAGTTGCGCGCGGCGGGCGGCACGCGCCCGCACATCTATCTTCTCAACCGCGCCGTCAACCGCCCCGACTTTCTCAGCATCAACGGCGTGGAGAGCCGACGCGCGCACGATGACGACGAACGCGCCGAAGGCGACTACGACGAAGAGCGCGAGGGCGAGCGCGATTACGAGAAAGAAGACGAGGGCCGCGACGAAGAAACAGAACGCGGCGAGCGCGGCGAGCATTACGAACAGAGCGAGGAGCGCGGCGGGTACAAAGGCGATGACGAGCAGGGCGAGCAGGACGCAGCGAACGGCGAGGCTTCGCGCGACGCGTATGAAGAGGCGACGGACGAAGCGACGAAGCGCCCCTCGCGCCTTGTGTTGGACGGCCTGCTCATCGAGGGCCGCAGCGTCCGCGTCGAGGGCAGCCTCGGTCAGCTCGTCATACGCCACTGCACGCTCGTCCCCGGTTGGTCGCTCGACCAGCACTGCAACCCGCAGAACGAGACCGAGGCGAGCATCGAGCTTGTCGAGACCGACGCGCGGCTCACCGTCGAGCGGAGCATCACGGGGACGATCCTCGTCAACAAGAACGTCGTCACCGACGACCCCGTCAGCATCGAGATCAGCGACAGCGTTCTCGACTCGACGCGCCCAAGCCTCGAAGCCTTGAGCGGGCCGGACGCCACAGCCGCCCACGCGCTCCTGACCATCACGCGAAGCACCGTCTTCGGCACAGTCTCCGTGCATGCCGTCCGGCTCGCCGAGAACAGCATCTTCTACGCGGGGCCGGCGAGCGTGCAGGTCGCGCGCACGCAGACGGGCTGCGTGCGCTTCTGCTACGTCCCGCCCGGCTCTCGCACGCCGCGCCGCTACAACTGCCAGCCCGACCTCGTGGCCGACGGACTGAGCGGCGACGAGAAGGCGCAAGCCGAGATGTCTGTGCGACCGCAGTTCAACAGCGTCCGCTACGGCACGCCGACCTACTGCCAACTTGCCGCGACCTGCCCGCGGGAGATAACGCGCGGCGCGGACGACGAGTCAGAGATGGGAGTCTTACACGACCTGTTCCAGCCGCAGCGCGAGGCGAACCTCCGCACGCGTCTGGATGAGTTCACGCCCGCGGGGATGGATGCGGGCATCATCTTCGCCACTTGAAGGAGATCACATGAAAGGCGACTTCTCACGCGACAGCTTCGATCCGAGGAAACGCTACTCGCGCGTGCTGATGCAAATGGGGCGCGTCCTTACAGACGCCGACTGGAATGAGCAGGCCGACACCGTGCTGCACCTTCTGCGCGCGATGGCCTCCGACATCTTCGGCCCGCACGGCGGCCCCACCACCAATCTGGGCTTCGAGATATTCGTGAAGCCTCATCCGAGCCGCCCAGAGGTCGTTGACCTCTACGTCAGGGAGGGCCACTACTACGTTGACGGCATTCTCTGCGAGAACGACCAGAAGGTGGACGGGTCGAAGGACATCGGCGTGAAGTATTACGAACAGCCCTACTTCCCTCTTCCCACGCAGGCGATGAAAGACCGCTTCAAGATACCCGACCCCGCGGTCGTGCCCTTCATCGTCTACCTCGACGTTTGGGAGCGCCTCATCACGGGCATCGAAGACCCTTCCATCCGCGAGGTGGCGCTGGGCGGGCCGGACACGACCACGCGCACGCAGGTCGTGTGGCAGGCGAGGCTGCTCCCCCTCGGCCCAACGGGGCTGGCCGAAGTCACATGCCAGAACGTGCAGAACACGCAGGCGTGGCAAGACAATCTCGTCGCCCCTTTGCGGCAGCGCGGCAGGCTCAGAGTCAAGGCGCAGGAGCCGCGCCCCGCGGACATCGGCGACCCCTGCAACATCTCGCCCGACGCGCGCTACCGCGGGGCCGAGAACCAGCTCTACCGCGTCGAGATTCATCATGAAGGGAAAGGCGACGCGGCCACCTTCAAGTGGTCGCGCGACAACGGCTCGGTCGTCTTCCCCGTCCTCGGCGTCGCCGAACGCACGATCACGCTCGCGCACATCGGGCGCGACACGCGACTCGGTTTGCGGACGGGCGACTGGGTCGAGTTGGTTGACGACGACTACGTGCTGCGCGGCGAGGCGCACCCGCTCCTGCAAGTCGAGGAGGTGATCGCAGACCAGATGAAAGTCGTCTTGAAGACCGCGCCTGCCGCCACGGTCGGGCGCGACTCTTCAAGGCATCCACTGCTGCGCCGTTGGGATCACAAAGAGGGCGACCCGCGAATGGGCGGTCTCAAGCTGCGTGACGGGGCCGCTGTAATCGTCGAGCAGGCGGGCGATGCCGCCGGCTGGCTCGCGCTCGAAGACGGCATCCAGATCAAGTTCGAGCCGGGCGCGACCTACCGCACGGGCGACTACTGGATCATCGAGGCGCGCACCGCGACCGGCGATGTTGTATGGCCGCGCGAAGACGGGCAGCCAGCCGCGCTCCCGCCGCACGGCGTCGAGCACTACTACGCCCCGCTGGCGAACATCTATGGCCCGAACCTCGCCGTCTTCGACTTGCGCCACAAGCTCACGCCAGCCGTGTGCCGCGACGACCCTCAAGGGGATGGTTTCGAGTGCCCTGCGGCCATCATCACCAGCAACCCCAACCCCGACGGCACGCTTCAGTTCAACGCCGATGTCATCGGCGGCAACCCGAGCTTCAACCCGACCTTCCTGTGGCAAGTGGGCGGCGGCACCATCATGGCCGGGCAGAACACCAACTCGATTCAGGTGAAGCCCACCGGCACCGGAGCCGTCCTCGTGAAGGTCATAGGAACCAACTTCCCCGGGACGTGCCGCAACATGGCGACGTTCATCTGGAATCCCGCAGAGTGACACTGGCCGTGCCGTCCACAAGAGAGGCCGTGGAATCGTAGACGCGCGCCGTCGCCGTCTAGTAAAGGAAAGAGTTTATCCACGAAAACACACGAAGCAACACGAAGGACAGACAGGCTTAGTGTCTGCTTCGTGTTGCTTCGTGTGTTTTCGTGGACATGTTTTTCTTACGCATCAAATCTTCGATTAGATTTCGGCGCACGCGCTCCCCTTTGAGAATGCCGCGTCCGCCCCATATAATTGCCCCGCGCACGCGCGCGTGTCGCGGAGCGAAGCGGCGGGCGATTTCTGGCCTCGCGCCAACCTCGGCTTTCCGTGAAACCGAATCAAAGGTCAGGAGTAGAAGATGAGAAACGTAAAACTCTTAGCAATCGCCATCATGATCGCGCTGGCAGGCGTGGTTTACGCTGCCGCGAGCGCGACGCAGGACGCCGCGAAGACGCAGGAACCGACGAAGTCCGAGAAGAGCTGTTGCAAGAAGCACAGCGCCGCGCAAGTCTCAAACGGCGGTGCGACGGCTAAGGACGGCGCGAGCTGCTGTGCTGGCGGATGCTGTGCCGGCGGATGCTGCGGCGCAGGCTCGTGCCCGGTTGACCACAAGGGCGGACACGCGGCGATGCAGCACACGGGGATGCAGAAGACCGAAGCGAGCGGCGCGAAGTCGGACGCAGCCGGCGGCGGCTCTTGCTGTTGCGCGGGCGCAAGCTGCGAGATGAATCAAAAGGCCGCGGCGAGCTGGCAAGCCGCGCACGCGGGCGAGAGCTGCTGCGAGGAAGGCGCGGCGTGCTGCAAGGACGGCGGGAAGGACTGCTGCAAGGCTCACAAGGCCGACGCCTCGAAGTCAGAGGCGGCGACGACGGGCGCGAAGTCCGAGGCCGCATCCTGCTGCGGCGGCGGCTCGTGCGCCTGCTGCGGCCACGAGGCCGGCGACAAGGCGCATGCCGACGGACGATAAGAAATATCCGAGACGCGAAGGGGCGCGGCCAAGTGGCCGCGCCCCTTCGCTTTTGCCGCGAGCGGCAGACAGGACGCGAGCGCCATTCTCAAACGGGCGTTCGTGCGCGTGAAAGGCGTCTTCCAATAAATTGTCGGATTGAAACAATCCCCGCCTGCGAAGCGTCTGTTCTGAGGCTTACCTTCCGGCGAAAAGAGCAGCCCCTTTTCGGCCCTTACTTTTTCGCGTCGGTGCCGTCGTGTTTGGCCTGCGCCGCCACGCGGTCGAGGTTCGTCTTGTAGATCGAGACGTTCGGGTCGTTGGTCTGCTGGCCGAGCGCGTGCGCTTTCTCGTAGTTGGTGCGCGCCAGTTCGAGTTGCCCGGCGCGCTCGTATGCTTCGCCGAGGCTGTCGTAGACGTTGGCCGAGCCGGGGTAGCGCTCGACGTTCAGCTTGAAGGCGGCGACGGCCTCTTCCATGTTCCCCTGCCCCATCAACTGGTAACCGATCTGGTTCAACAGCGCCTCAGGCGCCAGCACCGAATAGCCGAGTCGCGCCGACAGCTTGCGGTAGTGTTCTTCGATGCCCTTGAGGCCGCCCGCCACCGCGCCCGTGTTGGGGTCGCGCGGGAACTGCCACCCGTCGAACGTCTTCCGCAGCCCGGCGTAGTGGCTGCGCAGGACGACCGAGCCATGATCCTCGTCCTCGTACTGCACGGCCTCCCAGACGAAGCCCGTCACCTGCTGCTTCTGGAGCACCTCGCGGAAGAGCTTGAAGGCGTCGCCGATGTCGCCCGGCTCGTTGCCGAGCGAAGTGAACAGCGTCCGGTTCAGCTCTTTGCGCGCCTTGAAGAACTCTTTGGCGCGGTCGGTCAGCACGAAGTTGTCCCACTGGAGCGCGGGGCTGACGGCGATGTAGGAGTTGAAAAGCTCCGGTCGCGTAAGCATGGTGTGAACCGCGAAGAGGCCGCCGAGCGAGTGCCCTGCGAGCGCGCGATAGGGCTGCGTGCGGTACTTCGACTCGACGAGCGGGATCAACTCGGTCTCGATGAACTTGATGAATTTATCTGCGCCGCCGCTCGTCGGGAAGCGCGCGTTCGGGTTGCCGGGGAGTTGTTCGACGCGCGTCGGCGTGAGGTCGCGCGTGCGGTCTGTGTTGCTGATGCCGACGACGATCATATCGGGCATGCGTGCGTTGCGCGCGAGAAAGGAGACCGTGCCGCTCGTGTGCTGCATGTGCGCGTCGCCGTCGGTCATGTAGAGGACGGGGAAGCGCTCCGTGCCGCGCGCGTAGCCGGCGGGCGTGCGGACGAGGACGGTGCGCTCTTCGCCCAACACCTGCGACTTGACGACGATGCGTTCGGGCGCGTCGTAGAGGGGCTGTCCTTGCGCGCGCGCGGCGTCCGCGCGGAGCAGCATGGCGAGCAACAGGAGCAGCGCGGCGTTAACGAGTCGGAACCGGCGCGTGCGTCCGGCCTCATTCGCGGAGTGGTTCGGTTTGTATCTCATCGGTCGGCTCCAAAGTCTATTTGTATCTCGGGTCGGGCGGAAGCGGCGCGCTGTGGACGGGCGCATCCGCTGCCGAAGGTTACGGGACAGATGAGGCATGATACGCGAGTTCGGGACGCGCGGATTCGCCCCCGCAGGAATCTTTCAGAAACTTTTACATTAATTTACGCCCGCGTCCCGCCGGTTAGACTTCCTTCCATTTTCGCGGACGAAAAGGGCGCGGGCCGCGAAGTAATTCGCCTTCGGGGTTGAACCCGCGCGCCATGTGCGCGTATAACATCCGAGCCTGCCGCATGCGGCTTTCCTGTCGGCGGCTTTTTACAAACATCCACAGTTGCAGCCAGCGGATTCTGAGGACACTACCCCGGATGAAACGAGCACTCCTTGTCCTAGCCGTCGCCGCACTCTATGTGCTTCACCAGGACTTCTGGTTCTGGCGCACGTCGCGCCCACTCGTCCTCGGCGTCGTTCCCATCGGGCTTTTCTACCACGCGTGCTACTCGGTGGCCGCCTCGCTCCTGATGTGGCTGCTCGTCCGCCACGCGTGGCCGCACTATCTGGAGCGCGAGGTCGAGCGGCTGGATGCGGAAGGCGCGGAAGGGGGTGATGAGAGTTGATACCCGCCCTCTTCGTCTTCGCCTACCTCGCCATCGTCGTCTACATCGGCGTCTTCGCCTTCCGCCGCTCGAAGGGGCAGGGGGCCGAGGACTTCTTCCTCGCCAACCGCTCGCTCGGCACGTTCGTCTTCCTGCTCTCGCTCTTCGGGACGAACATGACGGCGGTCGCCATTCTCGGCTCGTCGGGGAACGCCTTCACCAACGGCATCGTCACCTACGGGCTGATGGCTTCGTCTTCGGGGCTCGTCATCCCGCTGACGATCTTCCTCATCGGCACGCGCGTCTGGGTTCTCGGCAAGAAGTACGGCTTCATCACGCCCGTCCAGATATTCCGCGACCGCTGGGAGTGCAGCCACATCGGCACCGTCATCTTCGCCGTGCAGGCCGTCCTGCTCGTCCCTTACATCATCATCGGCATCATGGGCGGCGGGACGACGCTGTCGGCCATCTCAGGCGGCCTCGTTCCCTTCTGGCTCGGCGGGGCCGTGGTGGCGGCGGTCGTGATGACCTATGTCTTCTTCGGCGGGATGCGCGGCACCGCGTGGGTCAACACCTTCCAGACGATCCTCTTCCTCGTCTTCGGCGTCATCGCCATCGGCGTCATCGGCGCGGGGATGGGGGGTTTTAGCGGCGCGGTCGAAAGCTTAGGCTCCGCCCCCGCGACCTCTTGGCTGCTGACGCGCGAGCGTATCTCGCCTTACTACTTCTTCAGCTACACCTTCATCCCGCTCTCGGCCATTGCCTTCCCGCACATACTCATCTTCTGCCTGACGGCGAAGCGGATGGTGCAGTTCAAGAAGACCGTCATCTTCTACCCGCTCTGCATCCTCCTCATCTGGTCGCCTTGCGTCTTCCTCGGCGTGATGGCGAACCGCGTCTCGGACGTGCCCGAGATTCGCGCCAAGCAGGAGGCGCGGCGCACGCTCGCCACGCAGGGGCCACGGCTCGAACCCGCACAGCGCGACGAGCTGCGCGAGCGGGCGTCGGGCGACGACGTGATCCTGCTCCTCCTGCACCGCTACGCCCCGCTCTGGCTGGCAGGCATCCTCGGCGCAGGGATCATGGCGGCGGTGATGGCCTCGGACTCGCAGATACTCGCGCTCTCGACGATGTTCACGGAGGACGTGTTCGCCTTCTATGGAGGGCGACGACGATTCGGCGAGTCGGCGCAGGTGCAGACCGGGCGCATCTTCGTCATCCTCCTCACGGTGCTGGCCTACTTCGTCGCCCTGCGCGCGCCCGAGACGATCTTCGAGATCGCCATCCAGTACGCCTTCTCCGGTTTCGCGGCGATGTCGCCGCTGATGATCGCGGCGCTCTTCTGGCGCGGCAGCACGAAGTGGGGCGCGTTGGCCTCGACCGTCTGGGTCGCCTTGGCCGTCGCGTTCGTCGCGCTCTTCCAGCAGACGGTGCCTGCGCCCCCGCCGGGGCCGCCCGCGGTCTTCTGGTCGGTCGGCGGAACGGAGGTGCTGGCGCGCACCCCTTCGGGCACGAGCGTCTTCGGCTTCCTGCCGGTCGTTCCGATGGTGCTCGTCTCGGCGCTGCTGATGCTGCTTGTCTCGAAACTCACCGCGAAGCCGAGTGCGGCGACCGTCGAGAAGTATTTTTCACGTTGATTGAAGCGACGGAAGGAGACCCTTTCGATGAGACTCAAGACAGCGCCGGTCTGCTCCGCCCTCCTGCTGCTCGCGGGGGCGGCCGCGCTCGCCGCCGCCCCCGCCCGCCCGAACTTCAGCGGCACGTGGGAGCTCGACCAGACACGCAGCCACAGCATCCCGCCCGACATCAAGCAGACGATGACGGTCGCGCAGGAGGGCGACCAGATAACGGTGGAGACGAAGATCATCTCCAAGCAGGGCGAGCGCGTCGTCAAGGACGCCTACACGCTCGACGGCAAGGAGACGGAGTTCGCGCCGCCCGCGCCGCCGAACGCCCCCGCGGACGCTCCGACCCCGAAGGGCAAACGCACTGCCCGCTGGATGCCGAACGGCAAGGGCTTCATCATCGAGGAAGAGGTCGTCAACCCCACGCCGAAAGGCCCCGAGACCGTCCTCATCGCACGCAAATGGATGCAGTGGCCCGACGGCACAATCTCCATCGAGATCATCACCGAGAGGGGCGGCAACGCCTTCAACAACAAGCGAGTCTTCGTCAAGAAATAAAAAACGTGAATACGGGATAAGAATGCGAAGAGAGAGCCAGATTTCGTAAGATGGAGTTCGCCAAAACAACCATCCTTGCGAAAGAGAGGCTCTCTCAATGGACATTCTACCCGTTTTCTGTGACATAGACGATTTCTGCCAGT
>DASQLL010000104.1:0-6993 GCA_035630035.1 Pyrinomonadaceae bacterium
TTCGCGAGTTTTACACGGACGATGCCATCGTCGAGCTGACGGAAGTAATCGCTTGGGAGAACGCGTCGAGCAAGTTCAACCGCGCGCTACGCATCCCCTCGCAGGGACTCTGGAAGAGAGATTGAGTGCTGTGTGATTGAAGTTATTTGACTTGCCTCCAGCTTTAGCTGGAGGACAAGGATGCGGAAAGATTTGGCTTTAGCCGAAAGGTTCGGCTAAAGCCGATTACTCTTGCCATCCTTGCCCACTAGCTGAAGCTAGTGGCAAGTTAGAATCTAGGAATTTCAATTACACAGCACTGAGCCGATGCGAATATGTCCGACGACACATTGAACATGACTGACGAAACAAACGGCGACTTTCCCAAGACGGAGAGGACTAAACTCAAGCGTCTGCCGAAACGCGGCGCGTTCGACCGGCAGACGGTTTACGGGATTCTCGACGAGGGCTTCGTCTGCCACGTGGGGTTCGTGGCAGACGGACACCCGGTTGTGATACCTACGGCCTACGGGCGCGCGGGCGATGTCGTTTACATTCACGGGTCGAGGGCGAGCCGCATGTTGAGGGCCGCGGGCGCGGGCGCTGAGGTGTGCGTTACGGTCACGCTCATTGACGGACTCGTGCTCGCGCGCTCGGCCTTCCACCACTCGATGAACTACCGCTCGGTCGTCATCTTCGGCACCGCGCGCGCGGTCGAGTCCGACGAGGAGAAGACCGAAGCGTTGCGCGCCTTCACCGAGCACGTCATGCGCGGTCGCTGGGACGATGTGCGTTGGCCGAGCGCGCGGGAGCTGAGCCAGACCACCGTGCTCGCGCTCGCGCTCGAAGAAGCCTCCGCGAAGGTTCGCACGGGGCCGCCGATTGACGACGAGGAGGACTATGAGATGAAGGTTTGGGCGGGCGTCGTGCCGCTCGAAACCGTCGTCGGCGAGGCCGTCCCCGACCCGCGTCTGCCCGCCGAGACGCCGCTCCCCGAATACGTCGAACGCTTCGATGTATCCACACGGAACGAGTCCTAGCGCTCACCCGAAGAAGACGCTTCAAACCTGACGCGTTGACACCCGCGCGACTCGCGCCGATACTGGCGACCGAAATCGAATTCCAGTCACCGGCCTTCCGAAGCATGCGAACCATCGCCACGCGCGAAGACATACGCGACCTGATACTCGACGCCACAGACCGCCTGCTGGCGCGCTACGGCTACAAGAAGATGACGGTGGAAGACCTCGCGCAGGAGGTCGGCATCGGCAAGGGGACGATATACCTGCACTTCGCGAGCAAGGAGGAGGTCGTCCTCTCGCACGTTGATCGAATCGTCGCGCGCCTCAACGAAGAGCTTTCGAGGATTGCGTGCGGAGGCGGACACCCGGCGGAGCGTCTGCGACGCATGCTCGTCGCGCGCGTGATGTTCCGCTTCGACAGCGTGCAGCATTACACGGAGAGCCTGAGCGACCTGCTCGCCGCGCTCAGGCCCGGATTGCTCGCGCGCCGGCAGCGCCACTTCGAGGACGAGGCGCGAGTCCTCGCCGGAGTTCTGCGCGAGGGACGCGGCGAGGGCGTCTTCGAGTACCGAAATGCCGAGACGGCGGCGCGGACGCTCCTGACGGCGACGAACGCTTTGCTCCCATACAGCCTGAGCGCGCGCGAGCTTGGCAAGCGCGAGGACGTAGAGGCAGAGGCCGTGCGCGTCGTCGAGATGTTGCTGAGCGGCCTGCTGACGCGAGCGGGGTCGCGCGCAAAGAGGAACGTAAGAAGATGAAGTTTAAGAGAGAGAAGGAAAGTCGCCTCGTGTTAATTCTCGCAGGCTCGTTCGTGTTGGCATTGCTCTGTGAAACGGCGGCGGCGCAGTTGCCGCCTCTGCCGACGGGCGACAGGAACTTCCCGAAGGCTCTCATCCCCGTGGTCGAGGCCGAATATGCGTTTGCCGAGTACTCAATCGCCCACGGGATGAAGGATGCGTTCCTTCGCTTCGCCGCGCCCGACGGCGTCATCATTCGGCGCGCTCCCGTCAACGCAATCGAACTCTGGACGAAGACTACTCCAGCGCCGACGGGCCGACTCTCTTGGTATCCGATCTTCGCGGACGTTTCGCACGCGGGCGACCTCGGCTACACGACCGGCCCGTGGGAGTTCCGCGACAAGCCCGACGACAAGGACGCTTCGGGCAACGGCCACTTCATCACGCTCTGGCGCAAACAGTCCGACGGCGCTTGGAAGTACGAGTTCGACATGGGCGTCTCGCACGCCGCGCCTGCAAGCAGAGAGACCGCGCTGACATATCCTGCATCCGCGCGCGTCGCTGCCGAAAAAAATAAAGCCGCTGATGACGTGGATGCTTCACGCGCGTCGCTGCTCGACGCGGAGCGCGCGCTGTCGAAGGACGCTTCCGCGAAGGGATCGGCGAAGGCTTTTCTCGCGCACGCCGACGAAGCGGTCAGACTTTATCGTCAGAACAGCTTCCCGCTCGTCGGCATCGAGTCGGCCCGCAAGGCTCTCGACGGCAAGACTGATGTGTTGACGTGGCATGCGACGAAGGCGTTTGTCGCACGTTCGGGAGACCTCGGCTACGTCTACGGGACTTACGAGTCGAATGCGAAGGCCGCGGACGCCGACCTCGCGGAGCAGGGGAACTACATGCGAATCTGGAAGCGGCATGGCGGCAAGTGGAGAGTCGTGCTCGAAGTCGCGACGCCCATTCCGCCGCCGCCGAAGCAATGAATGAGGGATGATACCGGGGGCGGGACTCGAACCCGCACGGCCTTACGGCCAACGGATTTTCTTACCACTACGACTTTCGCCGCCTGCCGCGGAAAGGGCAGTTCGTGGTCTGGACTATACCTTCACCTTTTATTACGATTTCAACGTAACAGTCAGGCGGGGGCCGTCTAGTCTCTACACTTTCCCGGAGGCCGCACGAGGCGACATAAAAAAACCATCCTCCGGGCTTAGCTCGGTGTTGCCAGTTTAAAGGGTTCACCGAATTTGACCCCATTCACGACGGAGATTTCGCTCCGTGTGCTCAAATTTCAAGTCCGTTGCGTCTACCGATTTCGCCACCCCGGCGCATGCGCGGAAAGATAGCACGCTGGTGCGCGTCCATCAAAACTCGAAGCTCACGAGTCGGGGCGCGTGTGTGTTAGAATGGCCGCAAAAGCGGCGTTCGATGCGGCGGTTTGGAGGGGAAGCGGCGGCCTATGACTGAAGAGAAGCAACTTTTCCATCGGCACATACAGCGAGCCGGGCTGAAGCGCACGGCGCAGCGCGACCTCATTCTCGAAGTTTTCCTCCGCACCGAAAAACACCTTTCGAGCGAAGACCTCTATCAACTCATCAAGGAAGAAGACCCGAACGTCGGCCACACGACCGTCTACCGCACGCTCAAGCTTCTGGTCGAGGCTGGCTTAGCGCGCGAGGTGCGCTTCGGCGACGGTCGCACGCGCTACGAGCACAACTACAAGCACCCGCACCACGACCACATGATCTGCACCGAGTGCGGCAAGACCATCGAGTTCTACTCCGCCGAGCTTGAAGCAGTGCAGGACGCCATCGTCGCCAGCTACAAGTTCAAGCCCACGCAACACAGCCTACGAATCTTCGGCGTCTGCGCGCAGTGCCAGAGCAACAAGGGCATCAGCACCGAAGAGTCCGCCGCCGAGCCGCGCATACGCTTCGCCTCCGCGCCGAACACCCAATGAAAGGATTGACGTGGAGCGCAGGCGAAGTGAGATGAGGAAAGAATACGATTTCAGCAAAGGCGTAAGAGGTAAACACGCGGGGCACAGTCTCCGCGTCGTCGGCGACTCGCGCAGGAGAAAGGACTCGGAAGGTGCGGTCGCCAGCAAGATACAGAAGGCAATCGAGCGCGACTTGAAGAGACGTGAGGGGTTCAAGGTTTTATGGAAGGCATTGGATGAAGCCGAAAAGAAAAACATTCGTACCGCATGGCTAGAGACGATTGATGATTTGTTAGAGAAGTCTAACGTTTAATGACCCGCCGGCCATTATCCGGGGCTTAGAGAAATCATAACGAGGTGCAAGGAGTCGTATGAGCGTCAACGTCGAGTGGAAAGTTGGTGGTGATGAGCGCAACGGAATCGTTGCGGAGGGCACGTACCTTTGGGACGCGGCCAAGCGTCTCGGCGTGCGGCTTCCGGCGGAGTGCGAGGGTCGAGGCGAGTGCGACACTTGCGCGGTCGTCGTCGAAGAGGGCGCGACGCTCCTCTCCGGCCTGACCGATGCGGAGCGCGCGCATCTGAGTCCCGAACGGCTCGCCGCGGGCGAGAGGCTCGCTTGCCAGACCAAAGTCGAGCACGCGGGCGACCTCGTGCTTCGGCCCGTGCCCGTTGCCGCGCACGTCGAAACGCCCGACGAGGCCACTAAAAATTTCCGCGAAGAGTTCGGGCGCATGCCGCTCAAAAAAAAGCTCTCCACGCTCGTACAGCTCGAAGCCGTCACGGCTTATCAGGCGCTCGAACGCGCCGTTGACATCCCGTTTGAAATATTCGGCAAGGGACTCGACCTGCTCGCCGGTCGCGGTCGGAAGCTCTCGCAAAGCGAGCACGCGCGCCAGCGACCCGCCGAGCACGTCAAGCCGCCGACGCCGGAGGGCGGCGACAAAGGGCCGGGCGGCCAGCCCGCCTAGCGCGCCGCAAGACGGTTGAATGACTCTACCGCGTCGTCCCTTAAGCTTTCGCTCCGCGCACGCGGCGCAATTAGTTGACACGGCAATCAAGTGCGCTCCGTTTTAAAGAAACAAAGAACCGCCGCTCACGTCTCAACACACGTCTCGCACACACGCCTCACGACGGCGCTCGTCGCCGCCTCTCTCTTCGCCGCCGCTTCGCTTCTGAATTTCACGACGACAGTCTCAGTGCGCGCCCGGAGCGCCGACGGCCATGCTTCCGAAATGAAGCGGACGACTCAACAGGTAAAGCACGCGTTCGACGGCGAGCGCGCCTTCGCGCACATCCGCGCGCTCGTGGAGATAGGGCCGCGCCCGGCGGGATCGAAGCAGCTTGAGCGAGCGCGCGAGTACATCGCGGGCGAGCTGAAATCTTACGGGCTGAAGGTTGCGTTCGATGAGTTCGACGCGAAGACGCCCGACGGCAAGCGGCGTATGGTCAACATCACGGCGGAGTTGAAGGGTGACAGCGACGACTTCATCATCATCGCGAGCCACTACGACACGAAATTCTACAAGCAGTTCCGCTTCGTCGGAGCGAACGACGGAGGCTCCTCGACGGGCGCGCTCATCGAGCTTGCGCGCTCGCTCGCCGCTTCGCCTCGAACGCACTTCTCCTACCGCTTCGTCTTCTTCGACGGCGAGGAGGCTCTCTGCGCCGATTGGGATGAGTGCGGTAAACCCGGCTCGCCCGACAACACCTACGGAAGCCGTCGCTACGTCGAGCGTCTGCGCGCGAAGGACGAGCTGAAGAGGCTTCGCGCGCTCGTGCTGCTCGACATGATCGGCTACGAAAAGCTTGAGCTGGGGCGCGACGAGATGAGCACGCCGTGGCTCGTCGAAACGATCTGGCAGACGGCGCGCGAGCTTGGCTACTCGAAGCAGTTCGCCGAACGGACGGAGGGCATCGGCGGCGACGACCACGAGCCTTTCCTGCGCGCGGGCGTCCCCTCGGTTGATCTCATACAGCTCAACACATATCCTCACTGGCACACGCCCGACGACACGCTCGACAAAATTTCCGCGCGCAGCCTGCAAGCAGTCGGCGACGTAGTCCTCGCGAGCCTGCCGCGGATTGAAAAGAGGTTGAAGGAAAAAAGCTTGAACGGGGTAAAGTGAAAAGATTGGAGAGAGTAAAAGCGGCTTCGCTCGCGCTAATAATTCGCATTCTTCCATCTTCGCCCCGTCGTTCGGAGGCTCACAATGCTCAAGGCGACAGACATACTCGTGCCCGTTGATTTCTCCGCCACGTCGCTCAACGCCGTTCGCGTCGCGCTCGGCATCGCCGCGCCCGACGGCGACGTGACGATGCTGCACGTGATAGACAAGGATTTCGTAGAGGACGCGGTGGCCGCGGGGATGGGCGTGTCCGAGGACATCACCGCGCGCATGCGTGCGCAGGCCGAGTCGAACTTCGAGGCCGCGCTCGAAGGCGTCGAGACAGGCGAGGTCGAGATCGAGCGCATGGTCGTCGTCGGGTATCCCTTCGTCGAGATTCTGAAGATCGCGCGCGACCTCGACCTCCCGATGATCGTCATGGGCGTGCGCGGGCGCTCGACCCCATCCGAAGAGCTTCTGTTCGGCTCGACCGCGGAGAAAGTTCTGCGCGGAACGCGCGTGCCGGTGCTGTGCGTGCCGTTTTAATTATCAGCTCGTTTAGAAACTCAGGGCGCGCGCGAAAACTGTAGGGGCAGGGCTTGTCCCTGCCCGCGACTCGGAGGAATTAACAGGGATGGACAGGAGGAAGAAAAGTCAGAAGTCAGAACGCTGAACGATGAACTGAACTCAACTTGTCTTTCAGTCCATCGTTCAGCGTTCTTACTTCTGCGTTTGTCTTTATCCTGCACATCCTGCCCATCCATGTTAATTCCTCCGTGCGGAGACGGGCAGGGACAAGCCCTGCCCCTACAAAATTTTTTAGGACGGAGAGTTGATGACAAGCGACGTGAAGAGAATCGCGGTCGTGCCGGGCGACGGCATCGGGCCTGAGGTGACGCGCGAGGCCGTCGGCGTGCTGGAACGTCTGCGCGAGACGCACGGCGTCGAGTTTGAGCTAACACACTTCGACTGGGGCGCGGACAAGTTTTTGAGCGAAGGCGTAAGCCTGCCCGTCGGCGCGCTCGAAATGCTCGCGCGCGACTTCGACGCCATCCTCTCGGGCGCGTTCGGCGACCCGCGCGTCCCCACAAACCAGCACGCCGAGGACATCCTCATGGGGATGCGGCGCGGCCTCGACCTCTACATCAACCTGCGCCCCGTGCGCCTGTTCGACGCGCGCCTGACGCCGCTCAAGGATCGTAAACCCGAAGACA
>DASQLL010000105.1:0-8999 GCA_035630035.1 Pyrinomonadaceae bacterium
CAACGGCTCGTCCGGCCACGGCGTAATGCACTCGCCCGCGCTCGGCCAACTGCTCGCCGAAATCATCCTCGACGGCGAGGCACGCTCGCTCGACGTTCGCGCCCTTCGTCCCACGCGCTTCGCGGAGGGCGAGCCGAACGCCGCGCCGGACTTCCTATAAAAAAAGCGCGGTCTCTGAATGAACGTCTCGGAGACCGCGCCCACATAAATTTCCTTGGACTACTGTTTGACGCCCTTGCCCTCTGTCAGCGTGAGCGACTTGTCAACGGCTGGCACGTCGAAGACTTCGGTCGAGCCGTTGGGCCACTTCACTTCGAGGCGGTCAATTTTCGTGGCCGCGCCGAGGCCGAAGAAGAGGCATGGGTCGCTCTGCGAGGAGTAGCTGCCGCCGCTAATAACGTCCGCGCGCTGGCGCAGTTTGCCGGTCGTGACGTAGACGGTCGCGCCCGTCGCGTCGCGCGGGCTTTTGCGCGCGGGGTCGCCGACGAGTCGAAGTCGTAGCCAGTGGTTCTGCGCGGGCGTCGTGTTGCGAAGCAGCGTGGGCGCGGAGTCCATGTTGTTGACGACGACATCGAGACGCCCGTCGCCGTCGAGGTCGCAGACGGCGAGGCCGCGGCTCGCCCATGCGTCGGCGAGGCCGGAGCCGGGGGCCGCGCCGACGCGCTCGAACTTGCGTATGCCGCGCTCGGCCTGCTTCGGGTCGGGGTTCGGCGTGTTGCGGAAAAGAAGCAACTGCTGCGCGTAGGACGTGCCCCATTGCTGCTTGTCAACCGCGGGGTAGACGTGGCCGTTGGCGACGATGACATCCTTCCATCCGTCCGCGTCGAAGTCTAAAAACTCCGTGCCCCAACCGAGGAAGGGAATCGTCGGCTCGCCGAGGCCCGCCTGAAACGTCACGTCCGTGAAGTTGCCTTCGCCGTCGTTGTGGTAGAGCGTGTTCGAGTCGTCGGAGAAGTTCGTGATGTGAAAGTCAACGAGTCCGTCGTTGTCGTAGTCGCCCGTGGCGAGTCCCATGCCCGCCTGCTCGCGCCCGTTCTCATTCAGGGCAACGCCCGAAGGATAGCCGACCTCCTCGAACGTGCCGTCGCCCTTGTTTATGTAGAGCTGTTTGGGCGTCGAGTCGTTAACGACGATGAGGTCGAGCAGGTTGTCTTCGTTCACGCGCACCCACACGGAGGTGAAGCCGTAGTAGCGCGTCGAGTCGTTGACGCCCGACTTGTCCGAGACATCCTCGAACGTGCCGTCGGCCTTTTGGTGGTAGAGCGTGTCGGTCTCGCCTTTGAGTCCGCGCGGGCCGCACATGACGGGGACGCCTCGGAACTGGCAGAAGTTCTGCGCGATCTGTCCGGGCTTCACGGCATCCGCAGGACTCGGCGGGAGGTTGTTCATGTCAAGCTCGACGTAGCCGGGGACGAAAAGATCGAGCCGCCCGTCGCCGTCGTAGTCGCCGAAGCTCGCGCCCGTTGACCAGCCCTTTCGCGCGACGCCGAGCTTCGCGGCCACGTCCGTGAAAGTGCCGTTGCCGTTGTTTCGGTAGAGGCGCGAGACGCCGAAGTTGCCGACGTAGATGTCCGCGAAGCCGTCGTTGTCGTAGTCGCCCACGGTCACGCCCATGCCCCAACGCTCGTTCGCGACGCCCGCCTTTTCAGTCACGTCCTCGAACTTCCAGTTGCCGAGGTTGCGGTAGAGCGCGGCGCGCGGGGGCTTCTCCTTGCCGCGCTCTGCGGCCATCGTCGAGCCGTTGAGGAGATAGATGTCGGGCAGCCCGTCGTTGTCGTAATCGAACAGGGCGACGCCGCCCGAAGTGGTCTCGACGATGTAATCCTTCTGCGCGCTGCCCGAATGATGCTTGAACGAGGCGAGCGCGGTGCGCGCCGTCACGTCCTCGAAGACCTTCGGCGCTTTCGCGTCAACGACGCCCACGGTGCGCCGCGTCGTCGAGACGAGCGCCGTGCCGGTCGAGACGCCCATGCCCTGCGGCGTCTGTTGCGGCTGCGCTGCGTTAGGCGAACCCGGTTGTTGTGCAATTGTCAATAAAGGAAAAAGGGCACACAGATAGAGTGCGAGCGGAGATAAAAAGCATCGCTTAATCATAATTGAAATCTATGTCTCTAATCCTTTCTCGGAGGCGGAGTTTGCTGTGGTGGCCTCTCAACTGGGCGCGGCGTTTCGCGCGGAGGGCCTTGTCGGTCGTTATCAGGTCTTTCTCTTGGTGGGCTTTGTTTATCCACTTTGCCGGGTATTTCTCTTGGCGGTGACTGCTGGAAACGTCTATCCATTTTTCTTATCTCCTAGCATAGGTTGTGAGAAATTTTGTTGGCAGTTTGAAGACAGATCATAAATTGATGTTTTATTCCATCCGATATCTCGACTCTTAAATTTTTTATTCTTGAAGTAGCTGTAGATTATTACGGTCTTCACCTTAGCGTCTAACAAAAAATCAAAATAGAATTCTTCTTCTTCATTTGGCTCTACGTGTCTTGCCTCAACGAAATCCTTATGCGTTAATGCCTCCCACGCTGCCTCTGTCTTATTCTCCGCAAGAATATCGTTCCCAGAACTGATAGAGTCAAGTAACGTTTGGGGACAGGGTATTACCTGCTGCACTCCTGTAAACCCGCTCTCTAAAGACAGGAGAACCTCCCCTTGATTCACTACAGTTACAACTAGCCTGAGTAAAACATTATTATCCGATATTAATTTGTCTGCAATTTGATGTGTAATTTTAGCGCGCGGAAATCTTTGACGCCTTTTCAGATATAAAAAAGCGCCGCCTAGTACGGCTATCACCGTAATAGATGCCTGGGCGATATCAGAAACATCTTTCCAGAAAGATAAGTCACTCATGTACAACCAAGCTTAGCTCCCTTCTCTTTCGCGCACAATTATGTACTTATCAATAGGAGGATTGCTAATAATTTGCGTTCGCCCATCTAACCACCGAACTTCAATGGAGCGAATAGCATTCTTGCTGCCTAATCCAACAAGCAGGCGCGGGTCGTTTGAAGAAAGATAACTGCCCGCGGTCGTCACGTCAAAAACCTGTCTGCCGCCCGCCGAGTCCGTCACGACGACGCGCGCGCCTAAGCCCTGCCGGTTGCCCTTCGCGCCGGCGAGCGCAAGGCCGAGCCAGTGGTTCTTCGTCCCAGCGTTTCGCAGCAAGACGGGCGGGCCGTCCGTCTGCGCGAGGACGACATCGGTGTCGCCGTCGTTGTCCAAATCGCCGAAGGCAGCGCCGCGCGCGGCGAGCCGGGTCGTCAGCCCCGCCGAGGCCGAGACGTTGACGAATCCCTTGCCGGTGTTCCGCATCAGGAGCGGCGTCTGTTTGTAATTCAGAAAGCCCGTCGTCTTCTCGATGGTGTCGAGGACGTGCCCCTGCGCGACGAAAATATCGCGCAGGCCGTCGCCGTCGAAGTCCGCGAAGCGCACGCCCCAGCCGGAGAAGGGAATCGTGATGAGGCCGACGCCCGTCGTGCTGGTCGCGTAGGCGAAGGTCGCGTCGCCGTTGTTTCGGAAGAGCGGGTAAGTCTCGTTCGAGAGCGCGGTCACGAACACGTCAACGAGGCCGTCGTTGTCGTAGTCCGCAGCGTCAACGCCCATGCCGGAAAAAGATTTTCCGTTCTCGTCGTAGCCCACGCCCGCGAGCAGCGCGACATCCTCGAACGTTCCGTCGCCTTTGTTTCGGAAGAGGAACTGACGCGCGTTGTCGTTTGCGACGAAGATGTCCGGGAGGCCGTCATTGTCGAAGTCGGCGAAGGCGACGCCGAGCGCTTTGCCTTCGGGGTCGGCGACGCCCGCGCGCGCGCTCACGTCCTCGAACGTGCCGTCCGACTTTTGATGAAGGAGGACGGGCGAAGCTCCCTTGAAGTTGTCCGGGTGGCAATAGGCGCGAACGCTTGAGCCGCAGACGAGCGCGCCCGACTCGAAATCCCAAGTCATATAGCGCGCGACGAAGAGGTCGAGCCGCCCGTCGCGGTCGTAGTCGAGCCAGCCCGCGCTCGTCGTCCAACCGGGCGCGAACGCCTTCGTCCTCTGCGTCGCGTCCTCAAACGTGCCGTCGCCGCGGTTGCGGTAGAGCGCGCCCGCGCCGTAGCCCGCGACGTAGAGGTCTGTCAGGCCGTCGCCGTCGAAGTCGGCGGCAGCCGCGCCCATCGAGTAGCCTTCGCCTCGAAGCCCCGCGCGCTCGGTCACGTCCTCGAACGTGCCATCCGACTTTTGATGGAAGAGGCGGTTCCAGAAACGCGGGTCGCGTTTGTCGGGCCGCGCGCCCTTCGGCATAGGGTCTTCGATGCGCGCGCCGTTGGTGAAGAAGAGGTCGAGTCGCCCGTCGTTGTCGTAATCGAATAGAGCGACGCCGCCGCCCATCGTTTCGGGCAGGTACTTCTGCGAGGTCGGCGAGGCCGCGTGGCGAAAGGCTATGCCGCTCTGCGCCGTGATGTCCGTGAAAGCGACGGGCGATTGCGACTGCGGCGTCGGCGCTGGCGGCTTGCGCGCAGGTAAGGCGCTCTCGTAAGAGCGTCCTGTCCGCGAAGGCGTGGGCGTCTGTTTCGGCGCGGGCGTCTGCGCCTGCATCGAGCTTGCTCTTTGTTGAAGGCCGAGGCCGAAGCAAGCGAGCGCAAGCAGCAGCATGGCGCGTGCGAATTTCGCCGCCTGACTTTGAGTTCCGCTCATTAAAAGATATGATTTTTTCAGGAGAGCTTTTCGACCTGCACGTGGCGACCGAGCGACGCGAACGTCTCTATCAAGGTTGCAATAGTAACCGCTTCGCGGCGAGACCGGCAAATGAAGCGCGCGCATCCGACGTTGCGCTCGATGCGGAAACGCGACCGTCAGGGAGCGTGCCATTCAGTAACCCCAAATAAAAACGGGACTGTAAAGGAGCATTAGAACGACACGCTCCCTGACGGTCGCGTTTCCGCAATTCACTCTAACGGAGGGTGTGATGATGCTCAGGCACAAAGCGTTGACAAAGGGCGTAGTGATTCTCTCGCTCGTCGCCTTCGCGGCGGCGACGGCGGCGGCGCAGGAAAAGGCGGTCGTGCTTGCGGGCGCGCAACTCACGCGCGTCGTCCCGCCCGGATTTTACTTCGAGGGGCAGAGCGCGCCCACGCAGACGCGCAACACGGCGGCGGCGCGCTTCGGCGCAAAGCGCCACGTCATCGCCGGCATGGTTGACACGTCCGGCTACTCTTCCGAGGTGCGCGCAAAGTACGAAGGCTTCCTCATCACCGACTCGCCCGTCACGGTCGGCGGACAAGAGCTTGCGACCGGCGCATACGGCTTCGGCTTCACGGACGACGGCAAGCTCAACCTCTTCGACGTAAGCGGGACGCAGGTCTTGTCAGTGCAGACCACGAAAGACTCGAAGCTCCGACGCCCGCGCCCCTTGATGATGGCGACGGACGCGGACGGTATTCGTTTCTATAGCGGGCGCGATTACGCGGTTATAAACATTCGCTAAAGAGAATACAGCACAGCGAGCGTGTCGGGGCGGAAACGCGACCGTAAGGGAGCGTGTCGGTCGCGGCGTCATGTAACACGCTCCCTTACGGTCGCGTTTCTAACTCTGAGCCGCTCGCTACCGCTCGCGGTACTGTTTGGCGCGACCCCTCAGAAGCGTCTTCTCTGTACCGTTACAAAACGTCCTCTCGTCGTACAAAAACGTGATGTGCGACACTCCGGCATCCTCGCGTTCCATCCGTTAAATCGCATTTCCTCCAAGATTTCACCGCAAAGCAGCCGTGTGGGGCTTTTCGCGTCTCGCGGCATATCTGTTGCCATGTAATTTCGTGAAAGCACCCTTGGCAGGAGCGAAAAGATGAGAAGAAAAAGCCTCGCATGTGTCATCGCAGTCCTAATCTCGGCGGTAGTCTACGTGCCCGCGCTCGCGGCCTCCGACCCGGCTCAGGACACGGACGCTCGCATGGTTGATGCGAAGGTCGTCGAGGTTAACGACAAGCACATCTCGGTCATCGCGCGCACGGGCGTCGAGCACGTTGTCGCGACCAACGCCAAAGACACGCGCGTGTCGCTCAAGGGCAAGCGCATAGCTTTCAAGAAACTTCGCGTCGGGGACATCGTGACCGTCGAGCTTGACGCTACCAAACAGCTCAAGTACGCGCGCCGCATCGTGGTCGCAGATAAGACGGCAAGCACTCTGGCCTCGAACAGGGATTGATAAAAGTTACTACGTCCCTCTTGTGGGACACGCTTTGCCGCTCGTTGTCGTTGACCTCGTTTTTTTGAGCGTCCGATGACGAAAGGCATAACAAAGCCGCCCGGCTCCCTCGCTCTTAGTGAAGCCGGGCGGCTTTAGTCTGTCCGGGTGACTGAAACGCGCGGACGCAAGCCGCTGAAGGCGTGGCAGAGTGTGCCGACCGAGAGGATGATGATCGCGGGGAGCGTGAAGTGCCTTTGGAGGCCGACGCCCGGCTCGGAGAAGAAAGCCGCGAGCATCAGCGCGGGCGCGAGAAGGATGAGAATCGAGCCTACGATCTGAAGCGACCTGCGCCAGCCGCTCGCGTGCCGGACGAAGTAAGCGCCGACGCCTAGATTGACAAGCCCCGCGAGCAGTAAATAAATGTGACGCGAGCGATACATCATTCTCGTCACGTCGCCCAGCCTGCCCGAACGAACGTCCAGATAATCCATGTACTGGCCCGTCAGAAGGAACGCTACGAGTACGAGCGCGCCCACGACCGTGTGCACGAGTTTCATCTAGTCCTCCGTGTGTTGATGTCAGCGAGGAATTTAGAGAGTGACTATATTGCTTTTCACTTGAGTGTATAGCGCAAGGCAATTCCCCGCAGAGGCGCAGAGGGCGCAGAGGAGGCGCAGAGAGAACTCAACACTCTGCGTTAGCTCTGCGCCCTCTGCGCCTCTGCGGTGAGTTTTATCAACATAGCGCTCAATCGAGAGTCACTCTACAGACGGTAGCGCACGCGCCCGCGGCTCAAGGCGTCCGCTTCGGCGTCCACGTTTTGCAGTCGGAGCGAAACGTCCGCGTTGAGGTCGAGGCCGGCGCGCTCGCCCGCGAGGAGTTTGACCGTCCCGGCGGCGGCGATCATCGCAGCGTTGTCGGTCGAGAGATGTCTCGAAGGGAAGTAGACGGGCACGCCCAAGCGCCCGCCCGCAGCTTCCGACGCCTCGCGCAGAGCCATGTTGCACGCGACGCCGCCCGCGACGATGAGCGTGCGCGGGCGATGCTCTTGTGCAAGTTTTTCCGTCGTGCCGACGAGCGAGCGTATGACCACATCCTGAAAGCTCGCCGCCAAATCTTTGACCGCACGCGAAGGCTCTTCGTTCTGCGCGACGGGCTGGAGTCCAGTCTCGCGCACGTGTTTCGAGACGGCGGTCTTCAGGCCGCTGAAGCTGAAGTCGGGCCGCCCGTCGCCCATGCGCGGCACGCTGAAGCGCACGGCGCGCGGGTCGCCCTCGCGCGCGAGCCGTTCGATGACGGGGCCGCCCGGATAACCGAGGCCCAACATCTTCGCGACCTTGTCGTAAGCCTCGCCCGCCGCGTCGTCGCGCGTGCGCGCAAGCACCTTGTACTTGCCGGGTTCGGGCACGAGAAAAAGGTTCGTGTGCCCGCCCGAAACGACGAGCGCGAAGGCAGGGTACTCGATGGGCGGGTTGTCGAAGACGACCGAGTAGATGTGCCCCTCGATGTGGTTGACGCCGACGATTGGCTTCTCAAGCGCGAACGCCATCGCCTTCGCGTAACTGAGTCCGACGAGCAGAGAGCCGACGAGTCCCGGCCCCTGCGTCACGGCGATGCCGTCAATCTCCCCCTTCTCGATTCCGGCGCGCTCGAAAGCCTCCTCGACCACGGGCACGATCTTGTCGAGATGCTCGCGCGAGGCAAGCTCCGGCACGACGCCGCCGAAGCGTTTGTGAATCTCGATCTGCGAAGAGATGACGGACGAGACCATCTCGCGACCGTCGCGCACGATGGCCGCCGCCGTCTCGTCGCAGGAGCTTTCGATTCCGAGTACGAGCATGTTCGATTCGCCGCGTGGACTCAAAGTTTAGAAAACGATTTTACCAGCACGCGCCCACGCGCGCATACGAGCGAAGCCGCGGCGGGATCGTCCGCGTGTAAGAAGTCGGCCCGTCCGACGCAATGGGCGCGGGAGTCGTTAATTCTATTCATGGAAAACATGGACGAACGAGCGCATCGTCGTTATACTCTCCGCCACCTCGTCTGTTCTTGCACGTTTGAGCCGGGCGCTCTACCGTCTATCAAGGCTCATAAACCAAGCGTCAACGATCCGAGTAACTATACACACACTCCAAAGGAGAGGAAGCTATGGCAATCACAGTTGTCAACGGTACGCCCGCGCAGGGGCTTGAGTTTACGATCTGCGGCTACGTTGATGGTTCCGCAAACCCGCCGATGTGGTCGGGCAACCTCCAACCTTATCCTCAAGACGGCTATCAGCTTGTGATGGAAGTGAGCGGCTACGAGACCTACGCCGTCGGCTTTTACACGGTCGGTTGGTTGCCGAATAACGAGTGGGCAATCGCTTGGTCGCCGGAAGTCACGGACGAGACCACCGTCTCGCTGACGATTATCGTCGAGTGACGTTCCGACGGTTCAAGGCCGCACGGCCTCGGCCAACACCTGTCGGAAGAGGGCGTCCCAACGCGCGGAGATGTTTTCCCAACGATACTCCGCACGCGTCGCAGTGCGGTACGCCCTCTCCGACATCTCGCCCAATAGCTTCCTGTCAGCGTACAACCTCTCCAGAGCCTCCGCCACGCTCTCAGGTGACACAAGCCAGCCTTCGGTCAGAATCTTCTCGTTGATAATTTTCAACGTAGGCTCAAGCATCAAAGCCGCGCCCTCCCAAAGCTCCGCGCATGCGCTGTGGCGCGGGACTATCTGCGCCGCGCGCGTCGCCGCGTGCTCGAAGCTCGGAAGCCCCCACCCTTCGGCGCTCGAAGTATTGATGCCGACATCGCAGGCGTTGTAGACGCGGTTGAGCTGCTGGGCCGAG
>DASQLL010000106.1:0-4571 GCA_035630035.1 Pyrinomonadaceae bacterium
TCGGCGATAAGCGCGACGGCTTGCTCAAGATAAGACTCGCGGTCGTCATCGGAGGCCGACTCGAAGACGCGTCGCAACTGCCGGTCGCCGAAGTCCTCCTGCACGATGATGCCGTTGAGCGGGTCAACGTCGAGAATCAGAGGCACGGGCAGCTTCGCCTCCGTGAAGAGACGCGACACGTCGAGGAAGGGGTGAATCTCAGGGTCGAACGGTTCGGGATAGACGGCGGCCACCGCGGTCGAGTTCTTCCAGGGCATTCGGAAGTACTCGCGCGTCGAGGCGTCCGGCGTCAGCGCGAAAATCTTTTCGGCGTCGCCGCCCACACGTGAGACGTACTCCGCCAGCCGCTCGCGCGCGGTAGTCTTAAATGCGTGGGGCGTGATTTGCGAAGGGTGGTGCATCGAACGAAACGTCGAAAGAATGCGTGGCCTCGAAAGTCCACGCGCCCGTCTGAATAGAACGTCTGTCCTTGACCCTCCGAGGTGCTGCCACAGAAGGTTCGGGCGCGTTTGCGAAAAGCCGGCGCGTCAGAGCGAAGATAAAGGTCGGTAATGCAAACGCCTGTTTGCGCGCTTTGGGGCTTCGGTCGCTTTAGTTTTTCGGTCGCCTTTTGAAATTTTTTTACGGCAAGAGGGATTGTATCATTCAGGGATAGGAGCTACAAAATTTGAGCCGTGAACCTCGCCCTTCAAACCTTTCGGCGGGGGCTGGACGCCGCGGACAAGCTCGGCGCGAACGACAGCAACATTCTCAAGCGACTCCCCTGACTCTACACGCACGCCCGCGCCAATAACTGCGCGATGCACACGCGCGCCCGCAGCGACATGCGAGTTCTCCCAAAGGACGCTTTCGCGCACGTCAGCTCCGTCTCCAATCGTTGCCCCCAAGCCCAGCTCAACGTCGCGGCCTTCTCTGCTCATCAAAGTGATGCTGGTCTCAAGGTAACGACGGACTGTCGAAAGCTCGTACCAACTTCCTTCGGTTATGTGCGCGGCGATGCGCTCGCCGCGTTCGATTGCAGGGATGAAAACGTCCGTCACCGAATGCGAGAACACCCCGCGCGGGATGTGCTCAAAAACACGCGGGTCGAAAACCTGAATCCCCGTGAACATCAGAGGCGCCTCAACACCGCCCGCTTCTTCAATCTCTTTTTCTCTCTCGCCACTGGCGTTATCGGACTCGAACGCGGGGAAGCCGCCGAACCTTGTGACGAGTCCATCGCGCGCGTGAACCATGCTGTAGCGTTCGCGTCGCGGGTTGGGTCGCAGCACGAGCGTCGCAAGCGCGCGCGTGCGCCTGTGAGTTTCGAGCGCCGCGCCGAGGTCTATGTCGGTCGCGAGCTTGCCGTTGATGACGACGAAATCGTCGCCCTCCAGAAGGTCGCGCGCGTTGTCGAGCGCGCCGCTCGTACCGAGGATGGTTGGTTCTTCGACGTATTGGAAGCGCGCGCCGAAGCGTGTGCCGTCGCCGAGCGCGGCGCGGATTGATTCGGATTGGTGGTGGAGGTTGACGACGATGTCGCGGAAGCCGTGTCGCGCCAGATACTCCGCGACGTAGCCTACGAGCGGGCGACCCATGAAAGGTATCGCGGGCTTTGCGCGATCAATGGTCAGGGGCCAGAGTCGCGTGCCGTAGCCTGCGGCAAGAATCATCGCGCGCATGTCTTCGGTCGAAGCCTCACTTTCCTGTTGCGTGCGGCAAAAAGATTTGTGAGAACTTAACACACGAGCGATTGGGTGGCGAAAAGAAGAGTGTGTTCAAGCGGCGGAAGTGGCTTGAGTAGACGCGCGGGCGCGTCGGCGTCAAACGCGGGAAGACTGTGCGGCGTCGCGTATGACGAGGTCGAACGTGCCGGGGGCGACTTTGCGAAAGCGGTTGTTGCGGTTGAGCGAGACGGCGATGCTGATGGTCGGGTTCTGACCCGTGAACTGGAAGCCGCCTTCGAGCATCTTGTTGTAAATTTCGTTCACGTGAAGCGGCCCGCCCGACTCGCGCAGAAGGACTGCTGTCGCGTGCGTAATCGTGCGCTCGAAGAAGCGGTCGCTTTTCGGCTCGGTTTCGGGGCGGATGGGGGGAATGTCGTGCCTGACCCCGCGCTCCTGCCTGTGAATCGGAGCGGGCTGCGCGTATTGGACTGGACTCGGCGGCTGGGGACTGCGCGCGACGTTCGCGGCGTTGTCGCGTCGCAGCGCATACTCGATCTCCGCGTCGGATGGCGCGGAACTCGCGGGCGCGGCGAAGGTCGAGGAGAGGATGCGGAACATCGCGGACTCCGTCGAGCTTATGATGGCGTCCATCTCGCTGATCTCGGTGCGGAGGCGCTCGGTCTCGTATTCGAGGTCTGCGAGGCGCGACGCGAGGCGCGAGCGCGTGGCGCGCGACTGTCTCAGGCCCTGTTCAAGCGTTGAGAGGAGATTTTCGTCAGGCATAGTGGTAGCTATTAGCTTTTAGCGATCAGCTTTCAGCTTGTCCGTAGCGGGACGTATAGTTTTATCATTAAAGATCGAATGAAGGAAGCGAAAAAGTTGAAAGACGACTGCCGGGCGACGACGGCTTTCATCGTTCACGTCTCCCGTTCGAGGATGTAAGACGGTATCGAGCGGAGCGCGTCTTTGTGCTTCGAGGGCTTTATATCTTCGAGCGAGCGCGCGGCGGCCTCGGCGTATGAGGCCGCGCGTGAGCGTGCGCGTGCGGTCGCGCCGGTCTTCTCGGCCTCGCGCATGAAGAGGTCGCGCGAGAACTCGTTGTAATTCCCTTCCCGCATGACGGACTGCACGGACGCCGTCATGCCCGGCTCTTCTTCGAGAAGATATATGAGCGGGAGCGTCAGCTTGCCTTCCAGAAGATCAACGCCCGCGGCCTTGCCGAGCGCGCCGTCGTCGGAGGTGAAGTCGAGCAGATCGTCAACGAGTTGGAAGGCCGTTCCGAGATTCATCCCGTAGTCGCGCAGCGCGCGCTGCTCCGCTTCGCTCGCGCCGCCGAGGATTGCCCCGATCTCGCAGCACGCGCTGAAGAGGAACGCGGTCTTGCGCCGAAGGATGTCGAAATACTGCTCCTCGCTCACGTCGGCGCGGCCTATGACAGTGAGCTGCATCAGCTCGCCCTCGGTCATCTTACGCGTGACCGCGGTCAGGATATCGAGCACGGGTAGCGAGCGCTCTCGAAGGCTCGTCTCGAAGGCGGACATGTAGAGCCAGTCGCCCATCAGCACGGCGGTCTGGTTGCCGAAGCGGCTGTTGATGGAGGGGCGGTTGCGGCGCGTCTCCGCGTTGTCAATGATGTCGTCGTGGACGAGAGTGGCCGTGTGCAGAAACTCCATAACGGTCGCCATGCTGACGACGTTCGGGCGCGAGGCATCGCCCCCGGCGGCGCAGGTCGAGAGGAGCGTGAGTGCGGGGCGCACGCGCTTGCCGCCCGACGCGCGCAGGTAGTCGCCGATGTAAGCGATGACCTGTATGTTAGAGCGCGCCTGTCGCTCGAACTCCTCTTCGACGAGCGCAAGCTCCGTCGCGATGAGACTGAAAATTCGCCGCGCCGTAAGTAGAGGCTCTTCGACCGCCGCCGTTTGACTGGATGTCTGCATGTGTTAGTGAATGGTAAATGGTAAATGGTAAATGGTCATTGAATGATTCTTAGGTTGGGATGTCACTGCTCAACTTGAATGATGCTTAACCACCATTAACCATTAACCATTTACCATTCACCAGCTTTCAATTAGAGCGGTAATTCGTGAACTGCATGTTGATGCCGAAGTCTTTGGCTTTGAGTTGTGCGATTGCGTCCTGAAGCGTGTCGCGGTCGCGGCCCGTGACGCGCACAACGTCGCCCTGAATGGCCGCCTGCACTTTCAGCTTCGTGTCCTTGATGAATTTGACTATCTCTTTGGCCTTGTCCGAGGGGATGCCCTGCTGAATCGCGACCGTTTGCCGGACGGTGCCGCCCGCTGCCGGCTCGGCACGCCCGTAACTGAGGGCTTTGAGCGGGACGCCGCGGCGGACGAGCTTCTGCTGAAGAATGTCGTTCATGTTGCGGAGCTTCGTCTCGTCCTCAGCCGTCAGGATGAGGTCGTTCGCTTCGTGCCGCACTTCGGCGTTGCTGCCCTTGAAGTCGAAGCGCTGCCTGACCTCTTTCATCGTCTGATTGAGGGCGTTTTTGATCTCCGCGTTGTCTACCTGCGAAACGATGTCGAATGAGTTCTGTTGAGCCATAATAAAAGTGATGAGTGATGAATGATGAGTGAACCGACCTCTCGGCCCGCTTCTCCTCGCTCGCCACTCGACCGTGCTTTTATAACATTTAACGGCGATGAGGAAAAGTTGATTGAGCCGCGCGCGTGAAAACTTTGCGGACGCGATGATATACGCACGCCGTCAGTTTAAATCGAGGCCAAAGAAGCGTGCGAAGTTCTCCGAAGTGACGCGGCCAAACTCCTCCGGCTCGATGCCGCGCAGCTCCGCGAGGAAGCGCGCGGTCTCGACGACGTAAGCAGGCTCGTTGCGGCGACCGCGCAGAGGGACGGGCGCGAGGAATGGGCAGTCGGTTTCGACGAGCAGGCGTTCGAGCGGGACACT
>DASQLL010000107.1:0-4933 GCA_035630035.1 Pyrinomonadaceae bacterium
GTGATGATCATCGGCGAAGCTCCGGGCAAGGAAGAGGACGAGTCCGGCAAGCCGTTCGTCGGCGCGGCGGGGCGTTATCTCGACAAGGTTCTTGAAGGCACGGGGCTGGATCGCGGCGACTTCTTCATCACGAACACCGTCAAGTGCCGACCGCCGAAGAATCGCACGCCGAAGGCAATCGAGACGGGGACGTGCGAGTCGAACTACCTGTTCGAGCAGTTGAAGCTGATTAACCCGTCGCTCGTGATGCTGCTCGGCGTCGTCGCCGCGAAGACCGTGCTGGGCCTAAAGAGCGTCAACGAGGCGCGCGGTCGCGTCGTCGAGCGCGAGGGCCGCCGCTTCATCGTCGGCTATCACCCGGCGGGTCGTTTCTACCGGGAGGATTTGGGCGTGAAGGTCAAAGAGGATTTCGCGCTGCTGAAAAAGGAACTGAAAAAACTGTGAGCGATTTCCTTTGCGCCCTTGCGCCTTTGCGTGCCTTTTAACTTCACGCAAAGGCGCGAAGGCGCAAAGAAGACGTAGGGCCGTTCATCACATGGGGCTTGAGACTTATCAAAAGATGCGCGACTTTCGTCGGACGCCGGAGCCGCGCGGGCGTGTGTCGAAGGCGAACCGCTGCCGCTTCGTCGTGCAGGAGCATCACGCGTCGAAGCTGCACTTCGACTTCCGCCTTGAGATGGGCGGCGTCTTGAAGTCTTGGTCTGTGCCGCGCGGCCCTTCGCTCGATCCCGCGGACAAGCGGCTCGCGGTCGAGACGGAAGATCACCCGGTCGAGTATCTGAAGTTCGAGGGCCACATTCCCGAAGGCGAGTACGGCGCGGGCGAGCACATGAAGTGGGACGCCGGCACGTACAAGACGCTTGGAGAGGGCGACTCTCTCAAGCAACTCGAAGCGGGGAAGCTTGAGTTCGAGCTTGAGGGCGAACGCTTGCGCGGGGCGTTCACGCTTGTGCGTATGAAGGGGCGCGCGGGCGAGTGGCTTCTGATTAAAAAGCAGGACGAGCACGCCGAAGCAGGTTGGGAGCTTGAGCTGCGGAAGCCGGACGGGAAAGAAGGAGGCAGGAGGCAGGGGCAGGAGGCAGGAGACAAAAGTGATGGGGCGCGTTCCGAGAAGGGCAGGAGCGAAAGGACGAAAGCAAAAAGTGGCAGCAAGGGCGTGAGGAAGTTCGACACGGAGAAGCAGACGCGCGGTGAGGAGGTCGTGCCCGTTGCGCGCGCGCTGAAGGCGAAGGAGCTGAAGGGCAATGTGAACGTGCGCGTCGGGCGCGAGGTCGTGCCGCTTACGAGCCTCGACCGCGTGTACTGGCCGGGCGAGGGAATCACGAAGGGCGACTTGATTCGTTATTACGACGAGGTGTCGAAATACATCCTGCCCCACCTCGAAGACCGCCCGTTGATTATGAAGCGATACCCTGCGGGCGTGCGCGGTCAGTCGTTCCACCAGCACGACGTTAACGAAGCGCCGGACTTCGTCCGCACCGTCGCGCTCGAAGTCGAGGACGGCGGCGGCCACACCGTTGATTACATCGTCGGCAGTGGACGCGCGACGCTCCTCTACATGACGAACCTCGGCGCGATTGAGCGCCACCCGTGGCATTCGCGCGTCGAGAATCTCGAACGCCCCGACTGGCTCGTCTTCGACCTAGACCCCGGCGAGGGCGTCGCGTTCGAGACCATCTGCGAGGTCGCCGTCGGCACGCGCCGCGTGCTGGAACGGCTCGGCCTCGAATCCTACCCGAAGACATCAGGCTCGCGCGGGCTGCACGTCTACGTGCCTGTCAGGGCGATTTACGACTACGAGCGCATCGCCGAGCTTGCCGAACAAGTGGCGACCGTCGTCGCGCGCGAGCATGCGGACGTTGCGACAATCGAGCGCTCGAAGCGCAAGCGCGGGATGCGAATGATCTACGTTGACCACATGCAGAACGCGCGCGGCAAGTCGGTCGTCGCGCCGTACTCCGCGAGGCCCAAACCCTGCGCGACCGTCTCCGCGCCGCTCGAATGGTCTGAGGTCGAGCGTAAGAAGATCACGACCGCGGACTTCCACATCGGGAACATGCTCCGGCGCATCGAGCGCAAGGGCGATTTGTTCAGGCCGGTTCTAAAGAACAAACAGGAGCTAGTCGAAGCGTTCGAGAAGGCGGGCGCGCTTCTAGCGGAGCCGAAGGCGAGGCGCGCGCGGGCGTGAGCGCCCTGCTTATCCCGCGCCGCGCAAACTGGAATGATTGAAAGGGAGGTTGATTATGCCATCGAGATACGACGACAGAGAATTTGAACGCGACGACGAAAGCTACGGCGAGCGTGCGTACAAACGCCGCGACGACGAGCGCCCCGCGGGGCATGACTACGGCTCGGAGCGCAGCCGCTACGGGCGCGCGACCGGCTCCGGCGCGTCGCCACGGTACGGCGCGGGCCGCGACTACAACGAATACACGAGCGGCTACACGAACCCTTACGCCGGCGACTTCGAGCGCGGCTACGGCGCGCGCGATTACGGCCCGCGCTACGGTCGCGAGGGCGGCTACGGCGGAGGCTACGACACGACCGACCGCGGATACGACTACGGCGAGCGCGCACGCGATTACGGGCGCGACTACGGCCCGCGCTACGGTCGCAGGCGCGAGCGCGACGACGATGACCGCGACCGCATACGCAGCTTCGACACGGACTACGGGCGGACGACGAGCCGCTTCTACGGACGGAGCGGTTACGACTACGGTCGCGACGACTACGACGAGCGTTTCGGCGGGCGCGACGACGAGTACGGCCCGCGCGGTCGCGGTCGAGACGAGCGTGGCTGGTGGAATCGCGCCGCGGACGAAGTGATGTCTTGGTTCGGCGACGAAGAGGCAGCGCGCCGCCGCCGCATCGAGGCGCGCGGGGAAGCCGGTAATCGCGGGCGCGGGCCGAAGAACTACCGGCGCTCCGACGAGCGCATACGCGACGACATCAACGACCGCCTGACCGACAACGACTGGCTCGATGCCTCGGACGTTGATGTCGCAGTCCTCGTCGGCGAGGTAACGCTCTCGGGCACGGTTGACAGTCGTTACGCCAAGCGCATCGCCGAGGACATCGCACAGTCCGTCACCGGCGTCTCCGACGTGCAGAACAACCTGCGCGTGCAGAACCGACGGGCCGAGACGAGCGCGCACGCGATTACGGGTGAAGGCATCGGCGAGGTGGGCACGACTGACGCGACCGGCGCGACGGGCACGGGCGGAACGAGCGACGTAACCGAGACGGGCAAGGCCTCGCGCGCGGCGGGCCGGAGTTAGACGAAGACGATAGGTCTCGCACGCCGCGAGCCGCGGCACGCGGTTAATCGCGTGCGCGGCTCGCGGCGCGCGGGAAAGTTCAGGGAGGGCGTTTAAGGCAAACATGGAAGACTTGGACATACGCATCAGCGCCGGCTCGGACGAGACGAAGACGCAGCAAATCTTCAACCAGATCGCCGCGGCCATACTCGCCGGGAAGGTCAACCGCGGCGACGCGCTAACGTCCGAGCGCGCTCTCGCCGCGCGGCTCGGCGTCAGCCGCAACATCGTCCGCAACGCTTACCGTCGTCTCGAAGAGCAGGGACTCGTCGAGGCCGTCAGCACCGCGGGCCGCCGCGTGCGCTCGGCGAAGAGGCGGAGCGCGGCAGGCGTCGCGGGCGTCGAGCGCGGCGACGCGCTCGCCATGCAGAAGGCGGAGGGAGAAGGCAAAAGGCAAAAGGCAAAAGGCAAAAGGCAAAAATGAAAGCGACACGTCGCGACGGGCTGTCTTTCACTTTTGCCCTTTGCCTTTTGCCTTTTGCCTTTTGCCTTCAGGCTCTTTGCGGCTCGCCACAAAGAGCCTGAAGATTGTGAACGCGCTGCCCGCGACGGCGGCGAACGTGAGGGCGTAGATGACGTAGGAGAAGGCGTCCGAGTGCATGAAGTCGAGAAAGCGGCGACCGAAGTAGAGGATGAGCAGCGCTTCCGCGGCGAAGCGGACGGCGCGTCCCGCGAAGACGGCGGCGAGCATGCGCGGGCGCGCGCACCGGAGCGCGGAGGCCGTCATGATCGTGAAGCGAAAAGGGAACGGCGGCGGGAGCATCGAGGCGACGAAGACGACCCAGCCCGTATGTTCTTCGAGCCTCTTCTTGAGCCGCCCGAAACGCCTGCGCCCCACCAGACGCTCGACGCCGCCCGCGCCGATGCCGCGCACCACGAAGTCGAGCGCAACGACGCCCACCACAGTCCCCGCCGCGCCCGACAGCGCGTAAGCGATCCACATCCAACGCCCCGACTCGCCGTGAACAAGCTCGAACAGCAGAAGCTCGTTCGCCAGCGGGACGTAGAAGAAAGAGGAGTCGAGAGTTTCGAGAAGGAACGGGCCGAACACTCCCAGTCCCACGAAGAATGTGACGAGCGAGCGCGCCCAAGAGGCGGCGAACAGAAGTGTCAGGCGTCCGCGCACGCCTCGATGCTATGCGAACTCTTTGCGCTGCGTGCGGCTTTTGCGTTACGAACTTTTTTCGATGACTTCCACATCATCGTCCGTCGCGACGATTGCCGTCTCGGCCATGCCTACGAACAGTCCGCACTCGACGACTCCGACGAGAAGGTTCAGCTCGCGCTCCATCTTCGCCGGATCGCGAATCTCGCCGCAGCGGCAGTCGAGTATGTAGTTGCCGTTGTCGGTGACGTAAGCGTCGCCGCCTTCGGTAAGGCGCAGCACAGGCTCGACGCGCACGACCTCTGCGACGCGTCGCGTCGTCACCTCCCAAGCGAACGGCACGACCTCGACGGGCAGGGGAAACTGTCCGAGCGTCTCGACCTTTTTGCCCGCATCGGCGATGACCACGAAACGGCGCGCGGCGGCTGCGACCAATTTTTCGCGCAGGAGCGCGCCGCCGCCGCCCTTGACGAGAGCGAGGCCGGGGCCGATCTCGTCCGCGCCGTCAATC
>DASQLL010000108.1:0-3295 GCA_035630035.1 Pyrinomonadaceae bacterium
CTCGAAATGGCCGAGGCGCTTGATGCCGCCGCACGCGTGGCGGGCGTCGTTGCAGACGTACACGTGAAGGTTGACACGGGGCTGGGCCGACTCGGCGTGCGCTGCGACGAGGCGGCGGAGTTTGCCGGAAGGATTCTCGACCTCAAGAACATACGCGTTGACGGACTGTTGACGCACTTCGCCGCGGCGGACGAGCCGCGACGCGACTGCTTCACAGAGGAGCAGTTGGAGCGATACAAAAATGCGGTCGCGGCATTCCGTGAGCGCGGCCACCGACCAACCTACGAGCATCTTGCGAACTCCGCCGCCACGTTCGCGCACCCGGAAACGCACGGCAACATGGTCAGACCGGGAGGCGTCCTGTACGGACTGTGGCGCGACATTCTGCCGCCGCTCGCGGAAACGCCCGCGCTGCGTCCGGTAATGTCCGTGCGCTCACGCATCACGCTCCTCAAGCGCGCCCACGCGGGCGAGACGCTTGGGTACGGATGCACGTTCGAGGCGACGCGGGAGATGAAGGTTGCGACCGTGCCTGCGGGTTACGCGGACGGATACGCGCGCGCGTTGTCGAACCGCGGGCGCGTGATCGTGCGCGGGAGGTTCGCGCCCGTGGTGGGGCGCGTCTCGATGGATTTGATGCTGTTAGACGTGACTGACGTGCCGGGCGTCGAAGCGGGGCATAGAGTGACGCTGCTCGGCGCGGACGGCGAGCTGTCGGTCAACGCGGAGGAGATCGCGCGGACAACCGGCACGCTCTCCTACGAGGTGACGTGCGGCATAAGCGCGCGCGTCCCTCGCGTCTGCGTGTCGGGCAGTGACGCTTGAAAGAGAGCGGCGTCGAAGCCTACGCCCCGCGCTCAAAGAGAAGGCGCAGCGACTCTCTCTTTCGCTGCGCCTCTCTCTCGCGGCTGCGAAGCGGTTCGGCTTCGCACGGACGAGGGGTTTACCAGATGCCGACAGCCGCGCGCTTACTGAAGAACGAAGTTGTACGTGATGACGCCCGTCACCTTCACGGGCTGGCCGCTTAGCTTAGTGGGCGTGAAGCTCGCACGGTATGCGGCCTGCACCGCCGCGCCTTGAAGCATTGGGTGGCCGGTCGTGGCCTTCGCGGAGACGACGCGCCCTTGCTCGTCTATCAAGACCTGCACGGAGACCGGGCCTTGTATTCCCGCCTGCTTGGCGATAGAAGGGTAAGGCGGCGCGGGCTTGTTAATGGCCTTACTTGTGATGACCTCGGATGTTAGACGGACGGGGCCGCTCGGCTTCTGATGCGTCGGCGCGGGCGTCGGCCTGACGATGGCAGGCGGCACGCCCTCACCTTCGCGTTCTGCGACGACCGGGCCGATGTCTGCGCCGGGATTGTTGCCATGCCCGCCGGGGCCGACAGGGCCGACGGGGCCGCCGATGTTAACAGGGGTACTGTTGAAGTCCGCGAGAACAACGGGCGTTCGTGAGTTGATGTCCACTGCCGATTCGGGCGCGACATCTTTTTCGCGATAAGGAGTATGGACGGAGATAATCGTGCGCGTGGCGATTTGATTGGCGTTGCTTCGGCTGGCCGCGGGCCTCGGCGCTTCGCGTCGCGGCTCGCTCCTGTCGGCGGGCGTGAAGCGCATGATGGCGAGCAGCTCGTACTCGTCGCCGCGCTCTTCGAGGCGCGCGTTGTATGCGTAGATGCTGCCCACGCCGGTGGCGAGCATGAGCAGTCCGTAGAAAAGTGTCGTGCCGATGAAGAACCGGCTCTTCCGCTTAAGGTCAGCCGCGTGTGACCCCGACTCGATCAGGTTGCCGAACATCAAAGTTTCCTCCCTCGTGCCGGTGCCAACGGGTCAGCGGGAGACGCATTACATAGACTCCACGCGCGCGCGACTTGTTCCATGAAAGAGTTCAAAGTTCAAAGTTCAAAGTTCAAAGTTGATAGGCGCTTTAACTTTGAACCTTGAACTTTGAACTTTGAACTCTTACGATGTCGCCAACGAGCCGGGGTCGTCCACGCTTTGCCGCTATTCCAACCCTCGAAAGGATTCGCACATGGCTCAAACGACGGCGGTCGTCAACGCTCAGGAAGAACTCAACCCTTTCAAGATCGCGCAGAAGCAGTTCGACGCCGCGGCGGACTACCTCAACTTGGACGAGTCAATGCGTCAGGTGCTTCGCAACACAAAGCGACAGCTCATCGTCTCCGTTCCGGTCAAGATGGACGGCGGCGAGGTGCGAGTCTTCGAGGGCTACCGCGTGCAGCACAACATCGCGCGCGGCCCCGCTAAAGGGGGCATACGCTTTCATCCGAACGTCTCGCTCGACGAGGTGAAGGCGCTCGCTTCGTGGATGACTTGGAAGTGCGCCACCGTCAACATCCCCTACGGCGGCGGCAAGGGCGGCGTCATCTGCGACCCTAAGTCAATGTCGCAGTCGGAGCTTGAGCGTCTGACGCGCCGCTACGCATTTGAGATCGCGCCCATCATCGGCCCCGACCGCGACATCCCCGCGCCCGACGTTTACACGGACGAGCAGACGATGGCTTGGATCATGGACACCATCTCGATGGTTCGCGGCCACACGGAACTCGGCGTCGTCACGGGCAAGCCCGTCGCTCTGGGCGGCTCGCAGGGACGCGGCGAGGCTACGGCGCGCGGCTGTCTCTACACGGTGCGCGAGGCTTGCCGCGTGAAAGGCATGAGCCTTCGGGACGCGCGCGTCGCCATACACGGGTTCGGCAACGCGGGAGCAAACTTCGCGCGGCTCGTCTCGGCGGAGGACGGCGCGCGCGTCGTCGCCATCGCCGACTCGCGCGCGGGCGTCTTCAACGAGCATGGCATCGGCGTGCAGGCCGCTCTGCGTCATAAGACGGAGACGGGGACGATTCAGGGACTCGCGAACGCGACGCCAATCGCGCGCGACGATGTTCTTGAAGTTGACTGCGACATACTTCTGCCCGCCGCGCTTGAGAACAGCATCACGCTCGCGAACGTCGAGCGCGTGCGCGCTTCGATAATCGGAGAGCTTGCGAACGGCCCCGTGACGCCCGACGCGGATCGAATACTCTTCGACCGCGGCGTCTTTCTCATCCCCGACATACTCGCGAACGCGGGCGGCGTCACCGTCAGTTATTACGAGTGGGTGCAGGATCAGTACAGCTACTTCTGGACGGAGGAGCGCGTGCGCGAGACCCTTGAGCAGACGATGCGCAAGGCCTTCGCGGGCGTCTACGCGACGGCCGAGCGCTACCGCACCGACATGCGCACGGGAGCCTACATCCTCGCCGTCGGCCGCGTGGCCGAGGCGACGCGCGTGC
>DASQLL010000109.1:0-4879 GCA_035630035.1 Pyrinomonadaceae bacterium
GAGAACCTCGCGCGCCAGTACAGCATCACGCGCGACGAGCAGGACGAGTTCGCGCTCCGCACGCAGAAGCGCGCCGCCGCCGCGATTGAGGGCGGTCGCTTCGACTCGGAGATCGTGCCGGTCGAGTTGAAGGGCAGGAAGGGCGAGACCACACACTTTTCGCGCGACGAGCATCCGCGCGCCGACACGACCATCGAGGCTTTGAATAAACTCGCTCCCGTCTTCTCTAAAGACGGCACGGTGACGGCTGGCAACTCTTCCGGCATCACGGACGGCGCGGCTGCCGTCGTCGTCATCGGCGACGATGCTTTGAAGGAATCGGACGGTCGCGTCGAGCCTCTGGCGCGCGTCGTTGATTACGAGATTGCGGGCGTCGCGCCCGAAGTGATGGGCATCGGCCCAGTGCCGGCTGTGCGCCGCCTGCTCGAACGACAGAAGCTCACGATGGACAGCATTGATCTCGTCGAGCTTAACGAAGCCTTCGCCGCGCAAGTTATCGCGTGCGACCGCGAGCTTCATTTCGACGCCGAGCGGCTGAACGTCAACGGCGGCGCAATCGCGCTCGGCCACCCAATAGGCTGCACGGGCGTCCGCATCACGACGACGCTCCTGCACGAGATGAAAAGGCGCGGCTCGCGTCGCGGCCTCGCGACGCTCTGCGTGAGCGGCGGCATGGGGCTGGCGCTACTTGTTGAGCGGATGTGAGAGGAAAGAGAGAATAGATGCCTGTCATCTCGATGTTCTACGGCGTGATCGTTCTGATGTATTACTTTGACAACAGAAAGCATCACCTGCCACACATACACGTTCAATACGGCGGCGAAGAGGCCGTCATATCAATTCCTGATGGCGGCGTGATGGAAGGCTCGATCAGGGTCGCCAAGTTAAAGCTAGTGCAAGCTTGGATTGAGATTCATCAGGATGAGTTGATGGCGAATTGGGAACTCGCTGTTAACGGTCAGCCCGTTTTTAAGGTCGAGCCGCTTCGATAAAGGAGGACGATTATGAATAAAGTCGTTGCGGTAAAGGCTAACGATGATTTTTCGCTCGATCTGAAGTTCAAGGATGGCAGTATCAAAAGGTTTGACGTTAAGCCTTATATCGGGCGCGGCGTTTTTCGAGAGCTTGAAGACTTGAACTACTTCAAGAAGGTCAGGATCGCATTCGGCACTGTGCAATGGCCTAACGAGCAGGATATCAGCCCGGAGACGTTGTACATTGAAGGCTTCGCCGATGATTCGAGTTTCGCTTAGCCGCCGCGTAGGAACACTCGATAAAGGCAGTGGCCGGAAAATGCGAGCCAACCCCGAAGAGAGCGCAGGGCATCGGACACAGGCGTGAATCTCCCTCACGGCGCTTTCAAATCCCCCAAACAATTTCGGGCACGGCCCAACGGGGCCGTCAATCTACGAACGTGGGTGATAAATTTATGAGAAGGACTTTTTTCGTTATAACTCTGACGCTCATGCTCGCCGCGCTCTCAACGCTTGCGGGCGCGCAGACGACTCCCGCCGCGCGCACGCCCGTGCCGCTGCCCGCGTCGGACGCGGTGCTCGTGGTTGATTTGAAGAGGCTGTTCAGTGAGGCCGTGCCGCGCGCGCTCGCGGGCGATGCGGCGCGGCTCGCGCAGGTCAACACGGACATCGAGGCGTTCAAGACGCGCACCGGGATTGACGCGCGCGCGTTCGACACGCTCGCCGTCGGCGCGCGCATCGTCAAGCTCCCGTCCGGCGCGACGAAGATTGACAACGTGGTCGCCGTCGCGCGCGGCACGTTCAAAGCGGACGCGCTCATAGCCTCGGCGCGCGCCGCGGCCAAAGGCGGCATGAAAGAGCAGAGCCACGGCGGGAAGACCGTCTACGTCGCAAGCATCAACGACCACATAAAAGTTTTCGGGCTGGCGAAGATGCACGTGAGCGAGCTTGCGCTCACAGTGCTGGATGCAAGCACCGTCGCAATCGGCGATCCCGAAGGTGTGCGCGGCTCGATTGACGCGATGGCGGGGCGCGGGCGCGTTGACGGGGCGCTGCTGGGCTCCGTGCAGGCTTCAACAGACCTCATCGCCTTCGCGGGCAACGTGCCGCCCGGCTCGTTCGATAACGCGGACACGGGGCTGCCGAACGTTGACCGCGCCATCGCGTCCATACGAAGCTTCCAAGGCTCGGTGGGGATGACGCCCGCGGGCTATCAGTTGACGACGTTGCTTCGCACGGAGACGGCGGCGGACGCAACCCAGCTCTACAAGACGGCGGACGCGCTCAAGCAGATCGCGCCCGGCTTCATCTTGATGGCGGGCGAGCGTTGGAAGTTCGCGAACGGTCTGGTCAACAACCTCAAGCTCACGACGAAGGGCAACGAGGTGCAGATGCGGCTCGACGTGACGCAGAGCGAGATGTCGGGCATTCTGCGTGCGCTCTGAAATAGAAGAGCCGCCGTAGGCGGCGGAAGAGCAGTAGCCCACGGCGTCAGCCGTGGGACAAAGTAAAGCGGAAAAAGTCGAAGCCCCGTAGGGGCGAAAGAAAGTCGAGCTTGCAACATTCTCAAGCTCGACTTTCTTTCGCCCCTACGGGGCTTTACTCATTTTTATTCCGCCTATTCCCACGGCTGACGCCGTGGGCTACCGTTCTTTCGCCCCTGCCGGGGCTTCCGTTCTTCGCCCTCTCCGCTACTTTCCGCTCGGCGGCGGGAATTGAATCGGAGAGGTTGGCATCGGCGAGCGCGGTAAGGCCGCAGGCGCATCCATCTGTACGAGCTGCGCGAACGTGTCGCGTTTGATCTCGATCTCGCCCTTCTCGTCGAGCCGACGGCGAGCGTTGACGAGGTACTCGTCGAAGACCTGTCCTCGCCGCTCGTTCAAGGCCCTCTCGACGAGCTGCGCGCTCTGCTTATCGAACTCGGCCATGTCGGCGTCCTTGCGACTCTTGACTCCGACGACGACCCACTTGCCGCCGACATTGACGGGCGTCTTCGTTACCTCACCGGGCTTGAGCGCGAAGACCGCCGTGTCGAGCGCGGCGTCCGCACCCGCCGCACCCATCGGGCGGCCCATTTCAAACGTTTCTTCGTCCTCGGCCTTGAGGCCGAGCTTTTCGGCGGCGGCCTTCAGAGCGTCGGGACTCCCGGCGCTGGCAGCGAGATCGCGCGCAGTCTTTTCGAGCTGCTCGCGCGCGCGCGAATCCTTCAAGTCTTCGGCGACCTTGTCCTTGACCTCGTCGAATTCGGGGATGCGCGGCTCACGTTTCTCGACGAGCTGCGGGACGGCGAAACCATTCTTGACGCCGACGCGGTCGCCCGTCTGTCCGGCCTCTTCTAGCGGCTTGATGGCGTCCTCGAACTGCGGGCTGCTGCCGATGTCGGGCACGTCGTCGCCGGGCTTGATGAAGGGCGTGGTCTTGACCATCTCCTCCGGCTTCATGTTCGCCTCCGGGGCGAGCGCCTGCGCGACCTTCTGTATGTCCTCCGACTTCAGACGCTCGACGGCCTTCTGCGCGACGGCTTGCGCGGCGGCGTAGGAGCGACGGTTACGCAGCGAGACGAGCAGTTCCGTCTTCGCGTCCTCGAAGGTCTTCGGGACTGCCGCGCCGCGCCGGAAGATGTAGTAGGCGTTGCCGGTCTTCAAGGGATCGCCGACCTGCCCTTCTCTCCATTCGAGCGTGTTCTGCAAGAGGTCTGCGGGGTTGCCGGGCGCGCTGCTCGCCTTGCGGTTCGGGTTGCGCTTGACGGGGTTGGGGAGCCAGCCGCCGCCCTTCGCCGTCGCGGGGTCTTCCGAGTTGCCGCGCGCGAGATTGGCGAACTCTTCCTCCGGGGCCGTCAGGTCGTCTTTGCGGATTTGCGCGACGAGCTCCGTCGCCTTATTTAAAATTTCCTGATCAAGCTCAGGCCGCGCGACCTTCAAAACGATCTGCTGGACGCGGACGCCCGACATCTTGTTTTCGGGCTTGAGCGAGTCGTACTCCTTTCGCAGGTCTGCGTCGGAGATTTGCAGCTTCTCGCCGACCTTCTCTTGATTGATGAAGAGGTAGCGAATCTTCTTCTGCGGTTCGAGGAAGCGGTAGTCGGTCTTGTGCGCGTCGAAGTATTGACGCTGCTCCTCGTCCGACGCGCTTATCTTCTTCGCAAGCTCTTCAGCCGTGACGGCGACGTACACGACATCGAACGAAGTGTTCTGGCGCTGGTAGTCCTGCTTGACCTCGTCCTCTGAGACCTGCACGCCCGCTGTCACGAACGCGCGCAGCTTCTCGGCGGCGAGCGCGTCGCGCACGCTCTGCTCGTAGAGCTGAAGGCTTCCGTAGTTGCGGACGACGGCGTCCTTGTAGCGCTTGACATCGAACTCGCCCGACGTGGGATCGCTGAACTGTTTGAGAATAAGGTCGTGCGCTTCTTCGTCCGAAGCCGTGAGGCCGAGACGCCGGGCCTCCTGCAAGGCGATGCGGCTGTTGATGGCCTGATCGAGTATGCGCTCAGGCGTCATGCCGATCTGCGCGAGGCTTATCTGACCGCCGAACTGGCTGTACTGATCCTCAATCTTCTTCTTCAGAAGCGAGTACTGCGCGACCGTCACCTCGTCGCCGCCCACTCTGGCAAGCACTTCCTTGCTCTTGAACGGGTTCGCGATGGCCGAGCCGCCCGTGCGGTTATATCCCGCGACGACGAGACCGAGGACGACGACGGCGGCGAAAGAGATGATGACGAGGTTGCGCGTCCTCTCCAGCCGACTGAAAAACTTGAGCATTACTTAATACCTTCCTGAAACGTGGTGTGTAGAATTTTGAGACGAGCCGCCGCCCGCCTCTCGGTCGGGCGGGTGCAGTAGGACGGACGCCGCGCGTCTCCCGCAAAAGGCGAATTGTACCAGTAGCCAGTAGCCAGTAGCCAGTAG
>DASQLL010000110.1:0-17535 GCA_035630035.1 Pyrinomonadaceae bacterium
GCTCGAAAATTTTCGCAGCCGCGCGTGCGGCGCGTGCGTCGCCGCGCTCGCCCGCCTCGGCGACGAAGCGCAGAGAGCGTCGCACGTCCTCGATGTTCCATACGACCTCGACGAGCGGGCTGGACTTGGCGACCTCTTGAAGGAAACGCTGGTGGAAGGCGAGACGACGCTCGCCGTCGAGCGCGTGGCGAACCACTTCGGGCGCGGCCTTTTCGCGGTGTTTGTAGAGTCCAAAGCTGAGGATGCTGGCGGAGCGGAGCAACACGCGCTCCGCGCCTCCGTGCTCAAGCGCAACCATCTCCGCGCGACGGTCGCGGTCGAGGCGCGCGGGCAACCCGTCGGGCTTTTTGGCGTAGGCAACGAGCGCCGCGTACTGCTCGCGCGCCAGTCGCGCCTCGGCCTCAAGGTCGTTCTCAAGCGGGTTGAGAGAGACGCTTTCCAGACGCTTCTCGATCTCGTCGCGAAGCCCGCGGTCGAGCGTCGCGTCGAGCGAGAGCAGGAGCTTTAGCTGCGAGTAGGCGCGAAGGCGCGTCGGCTGGTTCACGTCCATGCCGCGCCGGTTTGTGACGAAGTCGAAGACGGTGCGACCGAGGAAGTAGTGCAAGTCGCCGTAGCGCGAGAGCGCCAGAACGTTTTGCGTCACGTCTTCGAGGACGCGGTGCGACATCTCGCGCTTCTTCGGGTTCGAGTTGTGGCGGAAGTCAACGAGCAGCGTGGGAATCTTCGGATGCTCAAGGCCGTAGAGCGCGAGCGGGATAAGCTCGACGGCGCGTGCGCCCTCCGTGCCTTCGGCGACGGGGCGGCTGTCCGCGTCGAAGTAGCGCGTCTGTGTGAATCCGTCCCAGCGCGCGAGCCTTGAGTCGTTCCAAGGGTTGGCGATGTTGAGGAAGCGGCTGCCGAACTTGCGCCCGCGGCTTTTCGCAATGTCTTCGCGCGCGACCCACAAAAGCGCATGCGTCGCGCCGCCGTCAGGCATCTCAAGCGGCTCGAAGTAAAGCCCCTCGGCTTCCGCGCGCTGCCGTAGCAGTTCCCAGTTGTGACCGCGCGTGTCGTGCCACTTTGTAGTCTGTTGCTGGAAAACCTGATCGAGGTAGGCGTCGTCCATCAGGCCGCCGAATGTCTTGCTCGTCAACATCAGCCGCGCCTGTATGTCGCGCGACTCGGCGTGTGTGAAGACGGATACCTTACCCGTCTCGGCCTCGTAGAGAGAGAGGATGGCGAGCGCGCGCAGAATGTGCGCTTGACGGTAGCTGCTCGAATTGCGCCGGTGCGTGCCGGTCGAAGACTTTGCGACGACGCCGTATGGGTTGACGACAATGTTCCGAAGCGCGAGCCACAAGAAGCGCTGCCAAACGTCGCGCTGCGGGTCTGCGAGATCAAGGACGGGCGGCGGCATCCCTTTCGCGCTCGCCTTCTTCTTGTCGCCGACGCGCGCGTAGAGGAAGGGCACGCCCGATGCCAAGCGCTGCTTCAGGGAAGGTCGCGTGTAGGTAAGCATCCAGACGAAACGCAGCCGGTCGTTCTCAGGGTTTTCGTCGCCGAGCGTGTCGCGCAGAATGCTGACGAGCGGGACTTCCGAGCCGGAGCCTGTGGTCTTCAGACCTTCGAGGCTGCCGAAGACCGTGAGCAGTTGCGCGTCGTGTCCGACGGGCAGCGTCTCAAGCCGAAAGAGGGGAGCGTCGTCCGGCCTGCGCGGCAGAACGTCTTCATGCCGCAGCGCGGGAGCAATCTGTGCGATAGCTTCAGGCCGCGGGAGACCTGACAGCGCGACGAGGAGTGCAAAAAGTGCGTGGAGGAGATTTCTCGCGAGATGTTTCGTGGAAACGATCCTCATAATAATCTAAGCTTCCTTCTCCCTCATGAAAACGCTCCTGCCGGAGCGGAAAGGCTGCGCCCCCACGGCTCGATTGAAGGTCGAACGCATCGGAAGGCTACGCTAAAAGAGCGCCAACGCGCTAAAGGCAATGCCCGTTCCCCTCATACTCTAAATTTACACGAAGGGCTTGGCAATTCTCATCTTTATTACCGACCCTGTATATCCGACAGTTTGTCAGTCCTGCGATGCCTGCGTTAAAAAAGCCGGTTGCCCTAAATTTATAGCGATTTGCAGATTCTATAGCCATTTGCAGATGCATGCGGCTCGTTGATAGGAATTGTAGGGGCAGAGGCTCACTCCCTGCCCGTGCTTTCTTTACCACGCGCGGGCAGGGAGTGAGCCTCTGCCCCTACAGTTTTGACATCGGTTACGATCATCTGCAAACGACTATAGTTTACCTGTTGACTGCCTCCGAGACTGTACGGAGCGATACGGAGTCGAGCTGGTAGATGCGCGACGACGGAACTCCGCCGAGCGAAACGCTCGCAGCCGGTTGCGTCGAGCTTTGCAGACGCGACGTAAACTCGTCGTTGCTGAAATAGCGGCGACCACGCGCGACGACGACGACATCGCCGGGCCGAAGCTCCGCGAGCGCGCCGCGGTCTGAGAGAGAGATGTTGTGCAAGTCTGTGCGACCGGCGACTCGTTCGTAATAAGCGTAAAGCTCCGGCGTCTCGCTCGCTACGCGCGCGCCCTCAGGTGCGATGCGCGCGATGGACGCCGCTCCTTCGCGCGTGCTCGCGTCGTAAAACTCGTCGTGCGGGAAGTAGCTCCCGGCGCGCGCGTGGCCGCCGCCGATGACGTTCGTGTAGAGACGGTAGTGCGGGGCGGCTGTCGCGCAGGCGTAGGCCGAGAAGGCGAAGACGACGAGCGGGACGGCTGCGCGTGCGTAGGCGCGGCCTCCTTCACTCGCGTTTGAGCGCGCGAGCAGTCGCGCGAGATTTTTGGAGACGTAGTGTATGCCTATGGCCGCGGTCATAAGCACCGGAGGCAGCGCGAACGTGAAGTAGCGCGTGAACTTCCCGCCCATGAAAGTGAAGGGGAAGAACCAGAAGAAGAGCCAGAAGAGCAGAAAGTAACGACCGTCGCCGAGACGCTTTCTGAATATCAATGGCAACCCCGCGATGAAGCCGAGGATGACGGGCACGGGCAGCTTCACTCCCATGAAGACGTAGTAGAAGTGCCACGGCGAGCCTTGAAGCCACACCGTCATCTGGTTTCGATAGAGTTGTCCGATGTACTCGTAGCTGTCGTGCCCGATGCGTTTCTCGCCCGCGAAGGTGCGTATCTCTTGCCAAGTGCCCGGCAGCAGAATCGTCGGGTTAAGCACGACGAACGTGAGGCCCATGACCGCGAAAAAGACCACCCACTTGCGTTTGCCCATGCGCCAGCGCGCGGCCTTCAAGCCCTGAAAGGCGTAGTAGTACGCGCCGCTGATGGCTATGAAGTGCGGCGCATATTTTGAGGCCATCATCGCGCCGAAGGCCGCTGCCGTCGCCCAGTAGAAAGGCTCAGGCTTGCGGAGTCCTTCCTCCGCGGCCCTCTGACCGCGCAGCCAGAAGACGTTCGCGAGAAGGAAGAAGAAGAGTAGGAAGGTGTCCTCTTTGGCGATGCGGTTGAAGCCGACCGCCGCCGGGTCGAGCGACCACAGCGCGGCGGCGATGAGCCCGACCTCCGCGCCGAACAGCTCGGAAGTGACGAAGAAGATGAGCAGCGCGGTCAGCGCGCCGAGCAGCGCGCAGGGCAGACGCGCCGCGGTCTCGGTCGAGACGTAAAGCCGCGGGTTGTTTTGCGCGAGAGAAGTTGTGTTCCATTTGTCCGCCGCGATAAGACTCGCGGCCATCATGGCTTTCATCAGAAACGGATGCTCGCCGTTGGCCGATGTCAGCCCGTTCTCGCGATACTCCGCGACGGCCCGGACTTTGTTCAGCTCGTCCTCGCTCAGGCTTTCCGCGCCGAGCTGGTAGACGCGAAATCCGAAGCCTGCGAGGATGAAGAGGGCGAGCGCGACGAAGACGAGAGCGCGGCTCGTCGGAAGCGCAATCTGCTCCGGGAAGAGTTCGGGCGTGATGCTGGCGGTCGTGATAGATGCGGCCCGTGTGGACAAAGCTCAGCACAATCTCCATCTAAAATTCGCCGCACGCCGAAAGGCGCACGCGCGCGTCGGTTGTCGCAAAGATTGCAGAGTAGCCGACCACCGTGCGCGTGTCAAAACCGGTACAAGCGCGAGTCGGAAACGCGACCGTCAGGGAGCGTGTTCTTTCGCGAGAAGAAAAACACGCTCCCTGACGGTCGCGTTTCTGACTCGCAAGCTCAGCGCGTTTGATTCGTCTGGGGGCGCGCGTCTTTGGGAGTCGCAGCGTTGGAGTTGGCGTTCGCGTTCTGCTCTTCGCTCGGCTGGTCGGGCTTCCAGCCGGCGCGTTCGAGAAGCGGAAAGACGTAGCGAATGGGGACTGCGTAGTTCTGGTCAGCCATCTCCGTGAAGGTCGCGAAGTTGACGCCGATGACGCGCCCCGTCTGGCCGAAGAGCGGCGAGCCGGAGCCGCCGACGGCGTTGCGCGCGTCGTATACGAGGTCGCGGTTTTCGAGCGCGGTGATGTGTCCCTGCGTGGTTAGCGGTTTGATGTAGTTGCGCTCCGCAAGGTAAGTCAGCATGGACTCGACCGACGCGCCATAGCGCTCGCGCAACGAGCGCGCCTCGACCTCAGGGATGGTCGCCATAAGCCGATCCACGCCGCTCGGGTAGCCCATCATCACGACCGCCTTGCCCACGCCCGCCGCGTCCGAGTCCTTGTCGAGCGTTAGCGCCGGAAGATTCTGCGGAAGGTCTTTCGGCTCGGTGAATCCGACGGCGAGGTCGTCGCGCGTCGAGGTCTGCCGAATGCGGAGCGGGAACGCGCGCCTGTCGCCGGGGAAGAATGCGACGATGCGCGTCACGCGGAACTGCCCGCGCACGCTCGCGCTCATCGCCTGCACGCCTTCGTCCGCCGTCCACGGCTCGACCGCGAGGTGGCGGTTCGTCACGATGTATCCGCCGCCGACGTGAAAGCCCGTGCCTGTGAAGTCGCGTATGAAGGGCGGCCCGTTGCCTTCGGGCGTGAGTATCGGTTGCTCGCCGCCCGACTGGAGCGTCGAGCCGTCCTCGGTCATCTGCGTTTCGGGATAGCGCAGAGGACGGCCCGTGCCCGGCTCGAAGAGCATGTAAGAGCCTGCTATGAGACAGACGCCGTTGCCGTACTGCCCGAACAGGCGCGGCGCGAGCGAGAGGCTGTTGATGATCTCGCGGTTCGTCTTGTCAACTTCGCCGAACTGCTCGTTCGTCCGATTCAGTTCGCCCTGCACGCGCTCAAGCTGTTCGTTCTGCTTTGCGATCAGCTCGCGCCCGCGTCGCATCTCCGTGTAGACGGCGTTGCCGATGTAGAGGACGCCGCCGACGAGCGTGATGATGATGAGAAGCGCGACTATCTTCGTGCTCCAGTTAATCTCGCGGAGCAGCTCTCGCGTGAACTCGCGCAGGAAGACTTTGGCGTCGTCGCGCCGAGCGGTGGCCGCGGCCTCAATCGCCGCCTGCTCGATGAAGGGAGCGACGCTCGCGCGACGATTGGCGACGACCGCCGGCAGATTGCCGACAGGGAAGAACTGCATTACAACGTCGAACGCGCTGAAGCGAAGCTCGTCGCCGTCGTCAATCTTCGCACCGCGCGCGAGCGGCCTGCCGTTTAAAGTGATGCCGATTTCGGGGTCGAACTCCGCGACGCGGAAGTTTCCGTTCTGGCGTGATAGCTCAAGGAGGACGGTCGAGCCTGTGAGCAGATCGGAGCCGAGGCGTATGTGGCAATTCTCGCCGGGGCCGATGAGGACGCGCTCCTGCGAAAGCACCTCCGTGTGCCTCTCCTTGCCGTTTGCAATGTGTACGACGAGACCGCCTGCCATACGCGTCGCGTTTAAGCTCACTTGTTCGAGCAGAGACTAAAGTGTGGCGACCGCCCTACTCATAGTCGCATCGAACGCCGACGTGCCGCGGGGGTTCGCCACCGGAGTGAAGTTTATACTACCATCAACGCACGGGCAACGAGCTTACGTCGCAATCCGAGCGAAAGAGCTGGGAGCGCGGGCATCCGCGGCCCGCCTTGAGCGCATGAGCGCGAATAGGCTGTGCGTCATTATTAAGCTTGAGTGGGAGCGAAAGCTTTGAAGCGCGCTGTCGCACGCTTTGGCGGGCCGCGGATGCCCGCGCTCCCGGCTGCGCTCCCGTCTGGCTGGTCGTCGAAATCCTGTTTACCGTATGCGCTTCCGGTTTGGTGGACGAAAGTAGTGGTTTTCGCGGTTTATTTCGTTTTCGCGCGAGCATTCGGGGAAACTTCGCGGCGGCGGGGAGCGTAACAAAAGCCTGTCCGGCCAGAGCGGTTTCAACTAACCTCTCGACTCGAGCTGGCCGGGCGGCGACCCGAATCGCGTACAACAAATTTTCCGAGTGCGGGCATCAAAGCCTACGCACCCGAACTCTCCTGCGCGGGCCGCAGGCCTTAAAAAAACGTCAACGAGGAGCCAACCAGATGCTTCGATACATCGCAGTCTTTTTTCTCGCTTGCGCGCTCGTCGCGTGCCTCGCGCTGAGCGTCGCGGCGCAGACGCGCGTGCCGCCCATCAACTTCAAAGAGCGCACGCTCGCCAACGGCCTGAAGGTCTACACCGCGCAGGAGCGTTCGAGTCCGACCGTAGCCATACAGGTCTGGTACAAGGTCGGCTCTAAGGACGACCCCGACAAGCGCAGCGGCTTCGCGCATCTGTTTGAGCATCTGATGTTCAAATCAACCGCCAACATGCGTGACGAAATGATGGATCGTCTCACGGAGGACGTGGGAGGCTGGAACAACGCCTCGACCTCCGATGACGTGACGAACTACTACGAGGTCGTGCCGTCGAATTATCTCGAAACGCTTTTGTGGGCCGAGGCAGACCGCATGAGCTCTCTGAAGGTGACGGAAAAGAATTTTCCGAGCGAGCGCGACGTTGTGAAAGAGGAGTTCAACTCGGGCGTTCTCGCGCCGCCCTACGGACGCCTCTTCTACGCGCTCGACAAGAACTCTTACACGACGCACCCGTATCGTCGTCCGACCATCGGCAGCAAGGAAGACTTGGACGCCGCCACGCTCGAAGACGTGAAAGCCTTCCACAAGACCTTCTACCGCCCTGACAACGCCGTCCTCATCGTCGTCGGCGACTTCGATGAAAAACAACTTGACGGCTGGATTGATAAATACTTCGGCAGAATCGCTAAGCCCGCGGGCACAGTCCCGCGCGTGACGGTGAAAGAGCCGGAGCGCACAGCCGAGAAGCGTTTCACCGAGACAGGCCCGAACGTTCCGCTCCCCGCGGTCGCCATGACGTATCTCGCGCCGCCCATATCAAACCCCGACGCCGACGTGCTTCGCGTCGCCGAGTCAATCCTGACGAACGGCGAGTCGTCGCGGCTCTACCAGTCGCTCGTTTACACGCAGCAGCTCGCGGCGGAGTCGTTCGCCATTGCGAGCCTGCGTCAAGACCCCGGCTACTTCGCCTTAGGCGCGATTCTCGCGAGCGGCAAAAAGGTGGAAGACGCCGAGCGCGCGCTGCTCGCCGAGATAAAGAAGATGCAGGACACGCCGGTTACGAAGGCCGAGCTTGATAAGGCGATCAATCAGCTCGTCGCCAGCCAACTGCGCGAGCGCGAGACGAACAGCGGCAAGGCGTTTGCCATCGGCCAAGCCGCCGTGCTGGTGGGCGATGCTGGCCGCGTCAACACGGACATCGAACGGCTTCAGGCCATCACAGCCGCCGACATACAGCGCGTGATGAAGAAGTATTTCACGGATGCGAACCGCGTCGTCATCACCTATCAGGCCGAAGCGCCGAAGCCGGCGGGCGCGACCGGCGGCGAGCAGAAGGAGGGAAGCCGATGAAAATCATACTCACAAAAATTCGCTTCACGGCGTTGTTGAGCGCCGCGCTGTTGTTTACTTTCGCCCTTCTCGCGGGCGGAGCGAGCGCACAGGAATCGGGCGGCGCAAGTGCCGTCCCGCAGGAGACGCCGCCGCCGCCCGCCGCGCCGCGCTCGCCGACAGTACCAAAACCCGTCGAGCGCACGCTCAGGAACGGCCTGCGCGTCATCGTCGTCGAGAGTCACGGGACGCCTCTGGTCGCCGCGCAACTGACCGTGAAGAACGGCGGCGAGGCCGACCCCGCTAACTTGAGCGGCGTCGCCGACATGACCGGCTCGCTGCTGACGAAGGGGACGAAGATGCGCACCGCGCCGCAGATCGCGCAAGAGATCGAGGCGCTCGGCGGCCAGCTCAACTCCGGCGCGGGCTGGGACGCCTCGCGCGCATCGGTCAACGTCATCTCTTCTAAGGTCGAGCCTGCGATGACCATACTCGCCGACGTTGTCCGCAACCCCGTCTTTCAAGACGAGGAGATCGAGCGTCTGCGCCAGCAGTACCTAGACAACCTGAGCGTCGGCATGAACAGCCCCGGCACGCTCGCCTCTTGGGTCGCCTCGCGCGTCGTCTTCGGCGACAACGCATACGGCCACCCCGTCGGCGGCACGCCCGAATCCATCGCTCGCATCAAGCGCAACGACATAACGGCGATGCACTCGACCTTCTACCGCCCCGACAACGCCATGCTCGTCATCGGCGGCGACATCAAAGCCGAAGACGCCTTCAAGCTCGCCGAACGGCTTTTCGGCGACTGGGCCAAACCTTCGACGCCGCTCCCGGCTTCGTCGGCGAAGGCAGCAACCGCTTCGTCGGGCAAACAGCGCATCGTCGTCGTTGACATGCCCGGCGCTGGACAGGCCGCGGTCGTGTTCGCGCGGCGCGGCATCGCGCGAACAGACCCTGAATACTTCTCCGGCATCGTCGCCAACGCGGTGCTGTCCGGCTACTCCGGCAGGTTGAATCAGGAGATTCGCATCAAGCGCGGTCTGAGCTACGGCGCGCGCAGCTCGCTCGACGTGCGGCGCGATGTCGGGCCGTTCGTCGCTTCGGCGCAGACTAAAAACCAGTCGGGCGCGGAGGTCGCATCCTTGCTCGTCGGCGAACTGACGCGCCTTTCGAGCGAGCCGGTCTCGGCCACGGAGCTGACGCCGCGCAAGGCTGTTCTCATCGGCGGCTTCGGTCGCGCGCTTGAGACGACCGAGGGGATGGTGGGGCAGATCGCGTCGCTCGCGCTCTACGGACTCGACCTCGCGGAGATCAACAACTACATCAACAACGTGCAGGCCGTGACGCCCGCCGGGATTCAGAAGTTCGCGGGCGCGCGCTTAGGCGTGGGCGACGCAAACATCATCATCGTCGGCGACGCGAAAGACTTCATCGAGCCGCTTCGGAAGCAGTTTCCGAACGTCGAGGTCATCAAGCGCGACGAGCTTGATCTCAACAACGGCACGCTCCGCAAGGCCGCCGAGGGCGCGACGAATAAGTGAGTGGTTAACACCCGCGGTCTGTTTGAAGTGTCAGGCGTTCACCGCCGCAGGCGCAGAGAGCGCAGAGGGGGCGCAGAGAGTTGAGCTTTTCTCTGCGTGAACTCTGCGTCCTCTGCGCCTCTGCGGTGAGCAAAAGATTCGGCGAGGCTCAACAAAAGAGGTGCAGGGAAAGTAATCGAGGTAAGTCGCAATGAAAAGTACTGTGCGCGTTTTAAGCTCTGCTTTGTTGGCAATCTCTCTGTCGCATGTCTCCGCGTCGGCACGAAACGTTCGGCAGGACGAAGAAAACGCCGCGCGTAAGGTTGACTCCGCGTTCGTCGCGCGGAAGCTTTCGAGCCAGAACCCGAACGAGCGGCGCGAGGCAGCCGAAGAGCTTGCGCGCATGGCCGCAGTCGAGCATCGAAGATTGGCCGAAGGCTATCGCGTGCAGGAGAAAGACGCGCGCGTCCGGCTCGCGCTCGACTGGGCGCTCTATCGTATGGGCAAGAACGAGAGCCTCTTCCCGCTCGTCCGCGCGCTCGACTCGAAGAAGCATGGCGAGCAGTCGGTCGCATACCTCAAGCAGCTCGAAACGCCCGACCCCCTCTACATTTTTCTAAAGAGCGTAAACGGCAACACACAGATTCGACTCCTCGAAGTCCTCGCAACCGTCGGCGACGTCGGCTCGCTCGAACAGATAAAGCCCTTCACCGAATCGCTCGACCCCGGCATCGCGGACGCCGCCCGCGTCGCCGAGCGCGAGATAAACACGCGCCTACAGAATCCACCGACCGTCGAGCCGAAGCGCCAACGCCGAGTCGGAAGCGTGGAAGAGACACAACCCTAACACGGCAGGAAATTAACAGGGATGGACAGGATGAGGAAAAGTCAGAAGTCAGAACGCTGAACGATGAACTGAAAACAACTTGTCTTTCATTTCAGCGTTCAGCGTTCTGACTTCTGACTTTGCATTTATCCTGTCCATCCATGTTAATTTCTTACGCCAGAATGCACGCCCGCTCGCGGCTCTGTTTGACATACGCCTCCGCTGTGGTTTACTCAACCACGGCATGCACCGAAACCTCCGCTCCTTCATCGAACTGCTCCGGCGCGAGCGCGATATTGTAGAAGTCGAAGCAGAAGTTGATCCGCACCTTGAGCTTGCCGAAATACACCGCCGCGTTATCGAGCGCGGCGGCCCCGTGATACTTTTTCGACGAGTCAAAGGCAGCAGCTATCCGGTCATCACGAATCTTTTCGGCACGGAGCGGCGCATCGAGCTTGCCTTCGGCCCGAAGCCCGAAGCGTTGATGCGCGAGGCCGTGCGCGTCGCCGAATCGCTTCTGCCTCCTAAAGCCGCCGCGCTCTGGCAAAGCCGCTCGCTCGCCCTCGAAGCCCTGAAACTCGGAACGCGCAGAGTTCGCCGCGCGCCCGTCACGGAAGTCGTAGACCGTCCGGCCCGGCTCGACGAGCTGCCAATCCTAACGACGTGGCAGGAGGACGGCGGCCCGTTCATAACTCTTCCGCTCGTTTACACCGAACACCCGACGACCGGCAAACACAACCTCGGCATGTACCGCATGCAGCGCTTCGACGCGCGCACGACGGGCATGCACTGGCAGATTCACAAGGGCGGCGGCTTTCACTTTCACGAAGCCGAGAGTGAAGGGCAGCCGCTCCCCGTCACGGTTTTCCTCGGCGGCCCTCCCGCGCTCATCCTCTCCGCAATCGCGCCGCTGCCGGAAGACGTGCCGGAGTTAGTGCTTGCCTCCGTCCTCGCGGGCGAGAAAATCCGCGTCGCCGAAAATCCGCTCGAAGGCTTTACGCACCGACTCGTCGCCGAAGCCGAGTTCGCGCTCGTCGGTCGCGTCCCGCCGAGCGTTCGCCGCGCGGAAGGCCCTTTCGGCGATCACTACGGCTACTATTCGCTCCGGCACGACTACCCCGTCTTTAACGTCGAGGCGGTCTTTCATCGAAAGGACGCGATCTATCCCGCGACCGTCGTCGGCAAGCCGCGGCAGGAAGATTTTTTCATCGGCGACTACTTGCAGAAACTTCTCTCGCCGCTCTTTCCGCTCGTCATGCCGAGCGTGCGCGACCTCTGGTCTTACGGCGAGACGGGTTTCCACTCGCTCGCAGCCGCGGTCGTGCGCGAGCGTTACGCGCGCGAAGCCTTAGTCTCAGCCTTCCGCATCTTAGGCGAAGGCCAACTCTCGCTCACGAAGTTTCTTCTGCTCACGGACACGCCGCGGGACTTGCGCGACTTTCGCAAACTCTTCGAGCACGTCCTCGCGCGCTTCCGCCCGGAGAGCGACCTTTTCATCTTCTCGAACGTCTCGATGGACACGCTCGACTACACGAGCGGGACTGTGAATCGAGGCAGCAAGGCCGTCATGCTCGGACTCGGCGACCCCGTGCTCTCTCTGCCGCGCGAGTTTCGCGGCGCGCTCCCCGTGGGAGTCAGGCGCGCTGAAGTCTTCTGCGCGGGCTGTCTCGTCGTCGAGGGCGTGCCCTACGCGGAAGACGTTGAGCAGGCCGCACGCCTCGCGCGCGAAGAAGCCTTCGCCGACTGGCCGCTCGTCGTTCTGCACGACGATGCGGGCGTCGCCCTCTCGACTCCAGATTTTCTATGGGCGACTTGGACGCGCTTCGAGCCTGCGTCGGACATACACGCAGCCGCCGAGAGCGTGCGCCGCCATCACATCTCATACACCGCGCCCCTCGTCTTTGACGCGCGCATGAAACCCGGCTACCCGGACGAGCTTATAGTCCGCCCCGACATCGCCGAACTTGTCGTGCGTCGCTGGCGCGCATATTTTCCGAAAGGCGCGTCGTGGGAATGAAAAATGATTCGCATCCGACTGCCGACGTAAGGCGCGTGGCGTGCTGCGTCGTCGGCGGCGGGCCGGCGGGCGTGGTTCTCGCATACATGCTCGCGCGTCAGGGCGTGTCGGTCGTGCTGCTCGAAGCGCACGAAGACTTCGACCGCGACTTTCGCGGCGACACGCTCCACCCGTCGGCGCTTGAGTTGATGGACGAGCTGGGGCTGGCGGAGAGACTTCACAAGTTTCGCCACACGAAAATTCACACCGGAACCGTGATGACCGAAGACGGCCCCGTGACGCTCGCCGACTTCCGGCGACTCAAAACGCGCTTCCCGTACATAATGATGCTGCCGCAGAAAGACTTCCTCGCATTCGTCGTCGAAGAGGCGAAGCGTTACAAGGATTTTCAATTGACGATGGAAGCAAGGGTCGAGGAGCTTATCGAAGAGGACGGAGTCGTGCGCGGCGTGCGTTACGAGCAAGGGGGCGTGTGGCATGAAGTGCGCGCCGATCTGACCGTCGCGGCGGACGGGCGCGGCTCGCGCGTGCGTCACCTCGGCGGCTTCGAGCAGGTCAAGACCTCGCCTCCGATGGACGTGCTTTGGTTTCGAGTTCCGCGACGCGAGGGCGACCCCGAAGGAGGCGTCGGATACTTCGGCGCGGGGCAGGGAATCGTTATGCTCGACCGCGGCGAGCAGTGGCAGTGCGCCTATCTCATCCTCAAAGGTAGCTACGGGCAACTGCGCGCCGCGGGGTTAGACGAGCTGAAAAAACGAATCGTCGCCGGCATCCCACAGTTCGCCGAACGCTTCGAGCATTTGAAGGAGTGGAAACAGGTCTCGATGCTGTCGGTCGAGTCGAGCCGCGTAAAGACTTGGCACAAGCCGGGGCTTCTGCTCATCGGCGACGCCGCGCACGTGATGTCGCCCGTCGGCGGCGTCGGCATCAACTACGCGATTCAAGACGCGGTCGTCGCCGCGAACACGCTCGTCGAGCCGTTGCGCGCGGGCCGCGTGACGGAGAGCGACCTCAGAAAGGTGCAGCGCGCGCGCGAGTGGCCGACGCGGCTCATACAGTTCATCCAGACCACACTTCAGAAGCGACTCATCGCCGCCGCGCTCAAACTGAAACGCGCGTTCAGAATCCCGCCCGCCCTGCGCCTTCTTCTACGCATCCCGTTCGTGCGCGACTTGCCCGCGCGCGTCATCGGATTCGGCTTCAGGCGCGTTCACGTGAAACTCAGGCCGGGGCCGGAAGCCGGAGCGTGAAGACCGCGCCGCCCGTCTCGGAGTTCGACGCAGAGAGCGTGCCGCCGTGGTCGGTCGCGACGCGGTGCGCGAGCGCGAGTCCGACGCCGTGGCCCTTCGATTTCGTCGTGAAGAAAGGAATGAAGATGCGTTCGAGGTCTTCGTTGGGAATGCCCGCGCCCGTGTCGCTTATCTCGACCCTGATCCAATCGCGCCCCTCCGCATCAAGCTCGCGCGAGCCGCGCACGCGCACGCTTCGCTCGACGGCATCAACGGGGATTGCCTCGGCTGCGTTGCGTAAAAGATTGAGAAGCGTCTGCCTGAGCATGCGCTCGTCGGCGAGAACGTCGCCGAACTCGCCTTCGAGCGTGAGCGTCACTCTCATCTCATCGAAGAGTGCGCGGAGGTCGGCGGCGCAGTGTTCGAGAATTTCACGCAGCGAAACGTCCTCGAAGTCGGGCGGCTTGGGCCGCGCGAAGTTCAGAAACGACGTGACCATCTCGGAGAGGCCGCGCACCTCTTGAAGCAGCGCGGCGTTTGAAGCGGAGCGTGTCTCAGCGTCGAGATTCGCCTGTTGAAGCAGTTGCGCGTAGCCGTGCAGCGTCGCGAGCGCGTTCTTGAACTCGTGCGCGAGTCCGGCGGACATCTCGCCGAGGCTTTCGAGGTTTCGCTTTCGCGCGACCGTCTCGCGCAGCTCGGCGACCTCCGTGATGTCCGTCAACATGCAAAGCACGCCCCGCGCCCCGCCGTCCGTGCGCGGGTTTATCGGCGCGACGGTCACGCCCAGCCGACGCGAGCCTGCGCCCGCACGCGTCGCCGTAACCTCCTCGCGCCTGTAAAGCTCGCCGGTCTCTAAGCAACGCTCTACGAGTTGCGCCAGCTCAGGCGCGCTGCTCAGGATATTTCTGTAACTCGCGCCAACGCGCGCGCCGTCGAGGCCGAGGATTGCGCGTGCGGGTTCGTTGACGACGGTCGAGTTGCCTTCCGCGTTGAAGGCGAGAAGACCCGACGGGAGGCTCGCCACGACGCGCCCGCTGAACTGCTCCGCGGTGGCGGCGCGCGCGCTCGCCTTCGCGCTCAGACGCTCAAGCTCGATCTGCTTCGCGCGAAGCTCCGCGACGACCCCCTGAAAAGTTTCAAGCACGAACTCCGACTCGTCGCGCGTGCGCCCGCGCGTCGGAGTCGAGAGCGGGGCGCGCTCGGCCTCGTCAACGAGCTGCCTGTAGGGCCGGAGCAGCCAACGCGGCAGCAGAAGTATGCTCGGCACGCTCACGACGAGCGTGATGACGAAGACCGTGAAGAGGACGGGCGCGCGCGCCGCGCGTGTCGCCGGAGTCAACGCGACGAGCGTCAGCGTGAACAGGTTCGCTAGCAGCAGCAACCCGACGACCAGCGCCAGCGCCAACTGAATTCTGTTCTCGTAACGGGGCATAAGGTGGTAAATGGTAAATGGTAAATAGTAAATGGCGATTGTGCGTCTGTCCGTTTGAGCCTTATTACTCAAGATGCATTAAGGGCTACGACTATTCACCATTTACCATTTACCATTTACCTCTTTTCAGAACTTCGCGACGTACCAATCAATAATCGCCGTGCCGAAGAGCAGGCTGATGAGTGAGCCGATGCCGAGAAAGATGCCGAAGGGGAGGAGCATCTGCATGTCGCGCTCCTTCCGTCCCAACATCATCGCGACTCCGGCGATTGAGCCTGTAAGGACGCCGACGAATATCGTCAGCGCCGTCAGCGGCCAACCCAAGTAAGCGCCGACCATGAACATCATCTTCACGTCGCCGAGTCCCATCGCTTCCACGCCGCGCAGGCGCTCCCAAACCCAGCCGACCAGCCAAAGAAAACCGCCGCCCACCAGCGCGCCCAAAACGGCACCGCCGAGCGACAGAAGCCACGCGGGGACTTGAGAGTCCGCGCCCGCGAGCGAGGCGACGCCGTAAAGGTTCGGAACGATGGCGCGCGCCACGAGCGCGAGCGCGATGCCGGGGTACGTGATGACGTTCGGCAACAGCATGTGCTCCGCGTCAATGAAGACGAGGGAGACGATGGCCGCGACGAACAGAAGATCGAAGGGGAGCGAGAGCGTCAGCCCGGAGCGGAGCCAGAAGGTCAGCGCGAAGAGCGTGGCCGTCAAAAGCTCGACCGCGGGGTAGCGCGCGGAAATCGGCGAGCGACACGAGCGGCAGCGCCCGCGCAAGGCTGCCCAACTAAGGACGGGAATGTTGTCGTATGGCCTGATGGCCGTCCCGCACGAGGGGCAGCGCGAGTTTGGAAAGGCGATTGATTCCTTGCGCGGCACGCGATGGATTACGACGTTGAGAAAGCTCCCGATAATCGCGCCGAGGGCCGCGACCGCGATGATGTAGAAGGCCGGAGGTAGGTCGGTCATGCCTTCGAGTGTCACGAAATTTTGAAGAGTGTCCATTCGATGTGGATGAAGACAGGAGATTGCGTTTCAAAAAGGCGGGCGGCTTGACGCGCCTATCCTTCTTTACGCATATTAAATCTTTGCGACGCATTGCGAAAGTGAGGGCCGGCATTAAACGAAACGGAGGGGCTTGGTTCTTGAATCCTCGTAAACCAATCTATGCGGTTCTTGCGGCGGGTCTCGTCGTCATACTCGCGTTGACCTTCACGCCCTACGCGCTCGTCACGCGCGCGCGCAAAGCCGTCGCCGCGTACATCGTCGTTCCCGAAAGCGACGCCCTCAAGGAGTTGGCCGCCGCGACGCCGACACAGACTCCGCCGTTCGACGTTACACGTTGGTACTCGGAACGCGCGGACGATCCCGCGCGACATGCACTGCTCGTTCAATCGCTCGACGGCAAAACGACGTTCGCCGAGCACAACGCCGACGTTGCGCTCAATCCGGCCTCACTCGTCAAGCTCTCGACCACGCTCGTCTCTCTCAAAAGGTTGGGTAAGGACTTCAGGTTCGAGACGAAAGTTTATATTGACGGCGCGGCGGACAAGTCGGGCGCGCTTTCCGGCAGGATCGTCGTCGCCGGCAGCGACCCGACGTTCGGCGACTTCCACGCAACGCTCATCTCGAAGAAGCTCGCGGAGCTAGGCGTCAAAAAATTCACGGGCGAGCTTGTCGTCTCGCCCGACTTTACCTTCAACTTCAGCGACAAACCCGACGAGTCCGCTTCGCGTCTCGCGAAGGTCTTAAAGTTCGAGCCGAAGACGATCACGGTCGAGGCCGCGACCACGCTCGCGCCCGCCTTCGTCGTCCGGTCGTACACGCTGCGCGACATACTCCTCTACATGAACGCGCATTCGAGCAACTTCGTGGCAGAGCATCTAGGCGCGTTGGTCGGCGGGCCGGACGGCGTGCGCGACTTTCTAGTGAACGAGCTGAAGCTGTCGCCGGATCAGGTGACGCTCGCCACGGCTTCGGGACTCGAAGTGAATCGTCTGACGGCGCGCGGGCTTGTGACGATAATACGCGCGCTCGAAGAGGAGACGCAGCGGCAAGGGTTGCAGCTCGTTGACATCATGCCCGTGGCGAGCGGCGACTACGGCACGCTGCGGCGCAGGATGGCCGGAACGCCGCTCGAAGGTGCGGTCATCGGCAAGACCGGCACGCTCGTACACGACGACGGAGGCATGGCGAGCTTGGGCGGCATCGTCAACACGCAGAAGCACGGCAAGGTCTGCTTCGTCATTCTCAATCAAGGCTCAGGCGTCGCGGAGAGCCGACAGCTCACAGACCAGCTACTCGCCGAAATAATCCTCGCCCAAGACACGCCCGCGCCCATCCCCATGCCCGACAAGCCGCGTCACCAGCTCGAAAGTGCAAACCTCGAAATACGGTAAATGGTGAATAGTAAATGGTGAATAGTGATTGAGTGCTGCTCAAGTCGGACATCAATCACACAAGTCGGGCGGCGTTTTACGACCATTTACCATTTACTATTCACCATTTACCTTCTTCTGCATTTCCCACAGCAGCAGATGTTTAAGAAAGGCGTGGTGGGCGGCGAAGCTCGCGATGGCGAGTCCGGGGAGGCGGTCGCGGAAGCCGCCCTTTAGTATGAAGCTGCGCGTGAAGGCCGCGGGGGCGGCGAGCGCGATTTTGAGAGGCGTCGTTCGGCGTCCCGCCTCGAACATCTGGCGCGCGGCGAGTGGGGC
>DASQLL010000111.1:0-4283 GCA_035630035.1 Pyrinomonadaceae bacterium
GCAGGGCCATTCGGGCGCGGTCGTGCGCTCCAGCCCTCCGAGAGGACGGCTCGCGCCGCCGGGCAGCGTCACCGTCTCGGACAGGTGGTTGAGCATGTTCGTGCGCCCTATCGGCGTCGGGAGCGACGCGACGAGCAGCCCGTGATAGCGTCGCGTCGGCACGCCCGAAAGCGTCCCCGACGCGAAGCCGCCGAGTCCGTTCGTCACGAGCCACTCGCGCCTGAGCATCAACTCCTCGTCGCGCGTCTCTTCTTGCGTGAACACAAGCCCGCGAACCGTCCCGCCTATTCTCTCTCCCACGCTTCGAGTCCCTCCTTGCGCGTCTCTTCTTCTTCGCTCGGCCCATCGCCGCCGCGCGCCGGGTCGTAAGTCTCGTCGGCGGGCGCGGGACGCATGGCGACCAGCGCGTGACCGGGGAGACGCCAGTTGATTTTAGTTTCGAGCGCAGGCGTGCCCGTCCCTCCGTAGCGACAGTCTTCGCTCGACCACAGAATCGTCCAGACCTGATCTTCGGGCGGCGCGAGCAGAGGCTCCGGCGCGGGGTTGAGGTTGAGGTCGTGGCCCAGATTGACGAGGAGCAAACGGTCGTCGCCCTCTTCGCCGAAGAAACGCAGCACGAACGCCTCCGCGCCAAGAACAGCGCCGTCAACGCCCCCTTTTCGTTGCGCCGCGAAGACCGCATCCTCGCGCCTGAGTCGAATGAGGTCGCGGTGCATCGCGTAGATTTTTTCGTTGGACTCGCGCTCCCTGAAGTCGAGCTTGCAGCTCTCGAAAGTCTCCGCCGACTCAGGGTCTATAAGACAGTCGCGCGCCTCCTTCGTCGCGATGCTGCGGAACTGCGCGAGGAACTCCCTGCGCCCCTTGCGAACCTTATCCGCAAGCTCCTGCTCGAAGTCTGCGAAGTATAGGAACGGCGCGGACGACGCGAACTCCTGCCCTTGAAAGAGCATCGGCGTCGCGGGCGCGAGCAGCACGAGCGCCGTCATCGCGCGGTAGCGGCCCGGACTCGTCAGAAGATGCACGCGCTCGCCCCGCGCGGAGTTTGCGACTTGATCGTGGTTCTGTATGAAGTTGATGAAGGCCGTGGGCGCAAGGTCTAAAGCGGGCGTGCCGCGCCGCTGCCGCTGCCACTTGTAGCGCTGCCCTTGAAAGAGGTAGCCGTATTTGATCGCCGAGATAAGCTCCTGCGGGCGACCCAGATGGTCTGCGTAGTATGCCTCGTTGCGGCCCGTCATGGCGACCATCGCGCTGTGATGAAAGTCGTCGTTCCAGAGCGAGTCAAGCCCGTAGCCTCCGCGCTCCGGCGCGCGGACGAGTCGCGTGTCCTGCGGCTCGTTCTCGGCGACGATGAATGTTGCGCGCCCGCGCGCCGCCTCGCGCACCACACGCGCGACCTCGGCGACTATGTGAACGTCCGAGTCGTCGAAGATGCTCTGCGTCGCGTCGAGCCGCAGGCCGTCGAAGCGGAACTCTTCGATCCAGTAGCGCGCGTTGGCGAGATAGAGCGCGCGCACGTGCTCGGAGCTTGCGCCGTCGAAGTTCAGAGGCTCGCCCCATTCGGTCGTGCGTGTGCTTGAGAAATAGTCTTCGGAGAATTGTAGAAGGTAATTGCCGTCGGGGCCGAGGTGGTTGTAGACCACGTCGAGTATGACGGCGAGACCGGCGCGGTGCGCTTCGTCTATGAAACGCCGCAGGTCGTCCGGCTCTCCGTAGAGATGCGTCGGCGCGAACAGGTTGACGCCGTCGTAGCCCCAGCCGAAGCGTCCGGGGAACTCCGCCACGGGCATCATCTCGACGCACGTTATGCCGAGCGCGGCCAACTCCTCAAGCTCGCGCGCCGCCGCCGCCCAAGTCCCCTCGCGCGTGAACGTGCCGACGTGAATCTCGTATACGACCTGACCTTTGACGCCCGCGCCGTGCCACCCGTCGTCAGTCCAACTGAACCGCGACGCGTCCACTACGCGCGAGGGGCCGTGCGGCCCTTCGGGTTGAAAACGCGAGGCGGGGTCGGGATACAGGTAATCGTCGCCGTCGAGACGGAATCGGTAGAGCGTCCCGTCGCCCGCCGAAGCGACGAGCGCGGAGAAGTAGCCCGCCTCTTCAGCTTCCATCTCGAACGCCGACTGCGCGCCGCCGGACTCGACGACGACCTCGACGCGTTTGCGGCGCGGCGACCAGACGCGGAAGTGCGCGCCCCCGTCCGGCAAAACTTCGGCCCCGACGGGCAGTCTCCTACGCGGCTTCGTCGCTTTCATTCGCGAAATTCGGTTTCCCCTGCTCTGCGGATTTTTCCGTTGCGCGCAATTCTAAACGTGTCTCGTTTGAAAAGGCCAATCGTCTCCGCATTCAAATCAGAAACGCGACCGTCAGGGAGCGTGTGTCGCCTCATTCATGACACGCTCCCTGACGGTCGCGTTTCTGCCCAGAATGCGCGCGCTTGCCAAACCCCGCGCCCTTCGGTTACGAACACGTCATGCAGTCTCTGCCGATTGATGCGCTGTTGCCGGACGTGATTGAGACTCTGCGGAGCGCAAGCGCCCTCGTCATCGAAGCGCCGCCCGGCGCGGGCAAGACGACGCGCGTGCCTTCGGCGATTCTCGACGCGGGGCTTGCGGGTGGGGGCGACGTGATCGTGCTTGAGCCGCGAAGGCTCGCGGCGCGAATGGCCGCGCGGCGCGTGGCCGAGGAGCGCGGCGAAAGAGTAGGCGAGACCGTCGGCTATCAGGTGCGCTTCGAGGACGTGTCGTCGGCGCGCACGCGCCTGCGCTTCTTGACCGAGGGCGTGCTGACGCGGCGTCTGGTCGCAGACCCGCTTCTTGAGAGCGTAGGCGTCGTCGTGCTCGACGAGTTTCACGAGCGTCACCTTCAAGCAGACCTCGCGCTTGCGCTGCTCCGGCGGCTTCAACGAAGCGAGAGACCCGACCTTCGGCTCGTCGCGATGTCTGCGACGCTCGACGCCGCGCCCGTCGCCGGCTACCTCGGCGGCTGCAATGTGCTGCGCTCCGAGGGCCGCCGCTTCGATGTGAAAGTAGAGCATCTCGCGCGGCACGACGAGCGCCCGCTTGAGCTTCAAATCGCCGCGGCGGTGCGTCGTCTCGTCGCGGAAAATCTTGAGGGCGACATTCTCGTCTTCCTTCCGGGCGCGGCCTCGATCCGTCGCGCGCAGACGGCGTGCGCGCAGATCGCGTCGGAGGCGGGCTTGCTCGTCACGCCTCTGCACGGCGAGCTGCCCGCGTCGGAGCAGGACGCGGCGGTGCGTCCCGCCGAGCGGCGAAAACTTATCCTCTCGACGAACGTCGCGGAGACTTCCGTAACGATTGAGGGCGTCGCCGCCGTCGTTGACTCAGGACTGGCGCGCGTCGCTGGACATTCGCCGTGGTCGGGCTTGCCCGCGCTAAAGATTGCGCGCGTGAGCCGTGCGAGCGCGGTGCAGCGCGCGGGCCGCGCGGGGCGAACGCGCGAGGGTCGCTGTTTGCGTCTCTACACGGCGCAGGATTTTGGCGCGCGGCCCGCGCACGAGACGCCGGAGGTTCAGAGACTCGATCTCGCGGAGTCGGTTCTGGAGCTGCGCGCCGCGGGCGTGCGTGACTTGCGCGAGTTCGACTGGTTCGAGCCGCCTTCGCCCGACGCGCTCGACGCAGCCGACGCGCTCTTGCGCCGCCTCGGCGCGACGGACGACGCGGGCCGCTTGACCGACGCGGGCCGACGCATGCTGCGCCTTCCCTTGCACCCGCGGCTCGCGCGCATCGTGGTCGAGGCGGAGTCGCGCGGCGTAGGGCGTCCGGCATGCACAATCGCCGCGCTCATCTCCGAGCGCGACATACGCGCGGGCCGCGTCCGTCTCGGCGCCTCCGGCGACACGCACACGCGAGACGAGCGCGACGCACGCGCGCACGGCTCGTCGGATTTGCTCGAACTGCTCGACCTCTTCACGCAGGCAGAGGCGCAAGGCTTCGCGCCGGAGCGTGTGCGCCGTCTCGATCTTGAGCCGAACGCGGTGCGCGCCGTCGAGCGCGTCGCGAGTCATCTCGTTCGTCAGCTCGCGCGCGGGGCTAAAAGCTCGCACGTCAAGACGACTGCGGGCGAAGGATCGCTCACCGAGGCGCAGGAGCGCGAGCTTTTGATTTCGATTCTCGCGGGATACCCCGACCGCGTCGCGCGTCGTCGCGCATCCGGCGATTCGCGCGCGCGCGGCGCGGAGCTTCTTCTGTCGGGAGGCGGCACGGCGGAGCTTGCGCCGGAGAGCGTTGTGCGTCGCGCCGAATTTCTCGTCGCCGTTGACG
>DASQLL010000112.1:0-5699 GCA_035630035.1 Pyrinomonadaceae bacterium
CCAGCCGACCTCTCGCGGATAAGTTCAGAGGCGGCTACGATGAATGCGTTATCGTTCCCTGAGGGCTTAAGTATGCGGACTTACACTTACGTTGTTGAGAAGTGCCCCGACACAGATTTGTACGTCGGGTACGTGCCCGGCTTCAGTGGCGCGCACAGTCAGGGCGAGACGCTCGACGAGTTGCACGGCAACATGCAGGAGGTAATCGGGATGTTGCTGGAGGACGGCGAGCCGAAACTGGAAGCTGAGTTCGTCGGGACGCAGACGGTGAGGGTAGCCTGAAGATGGGCAGCGTTCCCGTGCTAAAGCCCAGAGAGGTCGCGGGCATCCTCGAACGGCTCGGCTTCGCGGAAGTCCGACAGCGCGGCTCGCATAAACAGTACCGACACGCAGACGGGCGCGGCACGACAGTCCCGTTTCATCCCGGCAGAGACATCTCGCCCGCACTGCTCCGCCAGATTGCCAGAGACATCGGCCTCACAGTCGAAGAGATGCTTCAGCGCAGATGAGCGATTCAGAAAAACCCTACACGCTCAATTCGGCAGTTCGTCCGTCTGCAAGCCTACGGGCTGCGCGCCCGCGCCCTTGATCGAGTCAATGACCTTCGCCACTTCGCCGTAGGCAATCGAGCGCGGGGCGCGGACGAAGACCGTGCGCTCGATGCGCTCGTCGGGCGCGAGGTCTGCGCGATCTTCAAAATTCGCCTTCCAAGTTCCTCCGGCCTTGCGCTCGCGCCATTCCTGCGCGAGCCGCGACGCGACACCGCCCGCGTCGCCGAAAAAAAAGCGATGCCCCGCAAGTTCGGCGCGCGGCGCGCGTTCACCACACAGAACTGATTCGCGCTGGGCGAGGTGGCCGGCAGCCCCGGATCGGCCTCGTGACGGCACACGTGTGTGCCCTCGCCTCCGCCGCCGTCACGCGCCCCGGCGCGAACCGAAGAACGAATGAGACCGAAGTTTCCGAAGGAGGCCGAGTTTATGATTCACAATTCGAGTTCGAGAATGTTTCTGACCGCGCTGTGCGTGTGCGCGCTCGTCGCCGGGGTTCTGATGACCGCAAACGCGCCCCAAAGCGTCGGGCTGGCTAAGGGGCCGCAGCGTGCGCGCGCGCCGTGGACGGTGCTTGCGCCAATCAGCTACAAGAATTTGACTATCTTCCCCGTGCGCGCGGGCGACGCGGTGGCTTCAGCCGACTACATCACGCTCGATGAGGGCACGCGAAGCGGCACGGTCGTCATCACAGAGAAGGGCGCGGTCGCCGGTCGCACGCGGCGCGGCGGATCGAACCGGCAGGTGAGCTACAACAACGACAACGCGTCGGTCAACGAGCTTGCGCTCGTCAACAAGTCGGGCAAGAAACTCTTGCTGCTCGCGGGCGAGGTTATCGTCGGCGGAAAGCAGGACAGGATCGTGCAGGAGGATCGGATCATCCCGCCCGTCAGCGTCCCCGTCGCGCTCAGCGTCTTCTGCGTCGAGCACGGTCGCTGGTCGCCGCGCACCGTCTCGCACGCCGTGGGTGGCGGCGGCAGGGGGAGCGCAGCCGGGCGCGGAGTACAGGCGCCCGTAGTGCAGTCGCCTATGGAAGCAGCGGATGAGTCGGCGTCGCCCTCGAAGTTTTCGAGCCTCGGCGCGGTCGCGCACCCGAAACTTCGCGGCGCGGCGCAGGACAAGAAGGTTCAGTCGGAGGTCTGGAAAGAGGTCAGCGCCAACAACCAGAAGCTCGGCACCGCGAACAGCACAGACACATATCAAGAGGTCTACGCGAGCAAAGAGGTCGGCGCGCAGATGGACGACTACATCCGCGTGCTTGAGAAAGAGGTGTTGCAGCCGGGCGTCGTCGGCGTGGTCGTCGCGCGCAACGGCCAGCTCATCTGGGCGGACATCTTCGCGGGCCAAAAACTGTTCGCGAGCTACTGGCCTAAGCTCCTGAAGTCCTACGTCATTGACGCGCTCGGCGACAACACGAGCGAGAAGCGTCCGACGACCCAAGAGGCCGCGCGCTACCTCGAAGGCCGCGACGGCACGGTCTCGACGACGACACAGGCCGGCGTCTATCAACTCGTCAAGACCGAAAGCTCGTCCTACGCCGTCTTCGACCTGCGCGACATCTCTCTCGCAAACACGCTCAGCGTGCATTTCAACAAGATGGACAGGTAGAAGCAAAGTCAGAAGTCAGAACGCTGAACGCTGAACTGAAAGGCAAGTGTCTTCAGTTCAGCGTTCAGCGTTCTGACTTCAGCGTTTCGCCATGTCCTTGACCTTGTCGAGCAGTTCGCGTCGGTCAATGATGAAGTGAAGCTTGGCGGGGGCGTCGCCGCCGCCTGTGAGTTGTTCGACGAGTTTTTCGAGCACGTCGAACTGGTCGCGGTCGGTGATGCCGTGGGCCTGTAGGTGCCCGCCGTAGCGCATGCCTCGGACGAGGTCGAGCAAGGTGAGGCGGCCCTCGAAGGTGCGACCGCCGTGGCGGTGCGAGCGGCTGACGAGGTACTGCACGAGCAGCACGTCGTTGTAGATCGAGGGCGCGAGAAAGAGTCGCGAACCATCAATCTCCCAACCTTCAGCTAGACGTTGCGAGCGTCGAACTGTGCGAACTTTGCCAAAGACTTCGGCCCAGTCGGTCTTCGGCTCAAGCCTTTGAAGATAGGCGCGCGCCGCGGCGTGCATCCACGCGCGGTCGTCCTCGAAATCCAGTTCCTGTCCGAGCCGCTCCAGCCACTCGAAAAAGATTTGCCGCGTGGTCTTCTTCTCCTCGTGAATCTGAAACTGCTCGTCCTTCGTCGTCAATTTTTTTACGAGCGCGCGTCGCGCGGCGTCCGTCGCCTTGCCGCCCTCGATGCGGTGGACTGTGACGCGCGCGTGCCAGCGCTTCGGCGCGTCGCAGTAAGGGCAGTGTGCATTCTTCTCTTCCGAAGGCTTGAAGAATGGGCGTTGAGGCTCGCGCGCCGTAAGCTCGGCGACGGTCGGCGCGTAACGGCGGATTTCGTTGTGGGCCGTGCGCGGCGCAAGTCCCAACTGTTTCGTGAAGAGGCGGAAGATGCACGCGAGGCAGAGCGTCACGTCGTGCCGCGTGACGGTGCCGGCGGGGAAGTCTGCGAAGTCGAGCACGTCCTTCGCAGCTTTTTTCTTCGGGGCTTCGACCTTCGATTCGGTTTTGACGACCGCGGCCTTCGCTTTTTTTGCGGGCGCGGGCTTAGCCTTCTTCGCGGAAGTCTTCTTCACAGAAGTCTTCTTCACGGACGCCTTTTTCACGGGCGCGGTCTTGGCCTTCGTCGGCTTGGCTGGCTTGGCTTTTGCCTTGGTCGCGGCCATTTCGGGGTCACAAAATTTAACAGGGATGGACAGGATAGACAGGATTTAGATTTTGTTTTCCATCCTGCCCATCCTGTCCATCCCTGTTAATTCCTCTCCTGTTTAGTCCGACGCGATTGAGACGAGCGCGGGCGCGGCCTCTTCGTCGGTGTGGCCGAGCGCTGCGTCGAGTTCCGCTTCCACGTCGCCGCTCGCCGCGCGAAGGTTCTTGAAGTCGAAGAGCTGCGGGTCTAACAGATGCGACGGGACGGCGTTGCCGAGCGCGGTCAGCATCGAGGCGCGCACGTTCGGAATCTCCTTCTCAAGCTCCGCGATGAGTCGCCCCACGCGCACGCGCTTCAGGTTCGTCTGCGAGCCGCAGAGGTTGCAGGGGATGATTGGAAACTCTTTCTGCGCGGCGTACTCGGCGATGTCCGACTCGCGGCAGTATGCGAGCGGGCGTATGACGGTGTTGCGGCGGTCGTCCGAGCGAAGCACCGGGGGCATCGCCTTGAGCGTGCCGACGAAGAAGAGGTTGAGGAGGAAGGTTGCGATGATGTCGTCGGCGTGGTGTCCGAGCGCGATCTTGGTGCAGCCATGCTCGACCGCCGTGTTGTATAAAATCCCCCGGCGCAGGCGCGAGCAGACCGAGCAGAAGGTCTTCCCCTCAGGCACGAGACGCTTGACGACCGAGTATGTGTCGCTCTCGACGATGATGTGCGGCACTCGCAGCTCGGTCAGGTATTTCGGCAGAACGTCCGCGGGAAACCCCGGCTGCTTCTGATCGAGGTTGACGGCGAGTATTTCAAACTGGACGGGCGCGCGCTTCCGCACGTCGAGCAGAAGGTCGAGCAAAGTGTAGCTGTCCTTGCCGCCCGACAGGCAGACCATCACGCGGTCGCCGTCCTCGATCATCCCGAAGTCTTCGATGCACGCGCCCATCCGGCGCAGCAGCTTAGTCTTGACCTTGCTCTCGACGAACATCCTTACGAACTCACCCGCTTCCTCAAACTGTCCAGCCTCTCGACCGCCTCCGACGCCTCCTGCGGCCCCCAACCCGTCCGCTCGCGCACGAGCGCGACCGCCGCCTCCCTGTCGCCCTCTTCGAGCAGCCGCAGAATATCCCTGCCGAGCGCGACATCCACACGGCGCGTCGCGCCGCCGAGCGAGGCGCGCATCGGCGGCAAGGGTTGCGGTTGCACGATCATACGCCCGTCGCGCCGCCTCGACTTCACAGCCACCGCGAGCGCGAAGCAAACGACCACGACGGCGACGACAATCAAGATGAATTTCGCGTCCATCACGATTCGGGACATTCTGTTTTAAGCCATCCCCGCATGCGATGCAACTCGCGCCGCGCGCGGCTACGCCAGCGCGCTCCCGGCGTTGTCCGCTTCTTCGTGAACACAGAGGCGCGGCCCTAGCGGGAAGGCAAAAGGCAAACTTCAAAAGGCAAAAGGCAAAAGGGAAGATGAGAGGCGCGCTGGCCTTCATTTCCCTTTTGCCTTTTGAAGTTTGCCTTCCTCAGAGGTGTTGGCGGAAGAACTCTATCGTGCGCCGCCAAGCGTCGGCGGCTGCCTCCGCGTCGTAAACTTCGGGGCGCGTGTCGTTGAAGAAGGCGTGGTCAGTGCCGGGATAGATGTGCGTCTCGACCTGCTTGCCGCGCTCGCGCAAGCTAGCCTCAAGCTCGCGCACCGCTTCGGGCGGCACGAACTTGTCGTTCTCAGCGAAGATGCCGAGGACGGGAGCGCGCAAGGCGTCGAGGTCAGGCTCGACCTTCGGGTGTATGCCGTAGAAGACGACGCACGCGCCGACCTGCGCGTTCTTCGACGCGGCGTAGAGCGAGAGCATCCCGCCCATGCAGAATCCGACCGTGCCCACGCTCTCGCCCGTCACGGCCTCTTGGCCGAGTAGATACTGAATCGCGCCGTGCAAGTCTTTCTCCGTCTGCTCGATATTGAGAGCCATCATCAGCTTGCCCGCCTCGTCGGGCGAGCGCGTGGCCTCGCCGTGATAGAGGTCTGGCGCGAGCGCGACGAACCCTTCGGCGGCGAAGCGGTCGGCCACGTCTTCGATGTGCGGCACAAGACCCCACCACTCCTGCAAAACCACGACACCCGCCCCGCGCCCCGACTCCGGCACGGAAAGGTATCCGCGCGCCGTCGCGCCACCACTCTCGAACTCGACCATCCGACCCGCCATCGTTTGCATCCCTCCTTCTTTTAGAAGTGATGAGTGATGAGTGATAAGTGATAAGAAAAGCTTTTAGCCATTAGCTGTTAGCTGTTAGCAGAAGCCGCGGCTTTTCGGTTTGGCTAAAAGCTAAAAGCTAAAAGCTAAAAGCTAAAAGCTAAAAGCTAAAAGCTAAAAGCTAAAAGCTAAAAGCTAAAAGCTAAAAGCTAAAAGCTAAAA
>DASQLL010000113.1:0-6728 GCA_035630035.1 Pyrinomonadaceae bacterium
CACGGCTCTTTACTTTTCTCGCCGTTTGTGAGAAAGACTTGTCGCCGCTCGTTTCGAGCTTGCAGGAACGCTCGCCGAGGAAGACTTCCGGCTTGACCCGCAAAATTTCATCTTGACGGATGAGTTCTTTAACGGACGCCGCGCGAGTGACTGCGCCGTCCCAAGACAATTGATCTAATTAAGGAGAGACACATGATTGCATGCCCTTCATGCGGAGGTGAGAACGTCGAAGGCACACGCTTCTGCGTCAAGTGCGGCACGACGCTCCCCGTCGCCCCCGCCCCAGAATCGTGGCGCAGCAGCGGAGACTTGGGCCAGCAGCAGCAGAACCCTCCCGGCGGTTACGGACAGAGCGGCCCTGTGGGCGGCGGCTACGCGCAGGGCGGCCAGTCCGGCGGCTACGCGCCGCCCGATCCTTACGCAGTCCCCGCGCCCGGCTGGCCTCAGCAGCAAGGCATGATGGCGGGCCGCGGCGGCCTCCTGTCAATCGGCGAAAAACGCGAGCCGCTTATGGTCGTCCTGTTCTGCTTCCTGACCTGCGGCATCTACGGTCTGATCTGGTGGTACACGGTCATGACCGAGGTCAAGAACGCACTCGGTCGCGAGGACATCAATCCGGGGATGGAACTGTTGTTATGCTTCGTGACCTGCGGCATATACTCTATCTATCTCTTCTACAAGTATCCGCAGCTCATGCTTGAGATGCAGGATCGCGTCGGCAGGCCGCGCAACGACATCTCGATGACGACACTCCTGCTCGCCGTTTTCGGTCTGGGGATAATCAGCATCCCCATCATGCAGACCGAGCTGAACACCATCTGGGACGCGGCTGCGAGAAGATGAATACGATAGCGCAAAGGCTGACGGGTGGAGGCGACACGCGCGCCTCCGCCCACGGCGCGCGGGCGACGAGGCGCGCGCTGTTCGTCCTGCCGCTCGCGTCCGCTGTGTTCGTCGCGAGTGCGCTGTGGAGTCCGTCCGATTTGCCGGGCGTCGTTCTGTGCCCGCTGCGCGCGCTGACCGGCTATCCCTGTCCGGGTTGCGGGATGACGCGGGCTTTCTGCGCGATAGGCCACGGCGAGTTTGCGCTTGCCGTCGGCTACAACGCGCTCAGCCCCCTCTTGTTCCTCGCGATGTTCGGGGTCTGGGCGCACGCCCTCGCGACGATTCTCAAGCTTGAAGGCGCGCGGGCCGCGCTCGAACGCATGATGCCCGGCGCGCGTGCGGCAAAGCTTTTGCTCGCGCTCACGCTCGTCTGGTGGGTCGTGCGTCTCAAAGGCGGTTTTTAAGGCGCTGCCGTCGCCCTCACAAGGAAGTTTTATGAACGGATGCTTGTCATGCGGCGCTCAGAACGCGGAGGGCGTGCTCTATTGCGTCAAGTGCGGGAAGCGGCTTGAGCCGCCCGCGCCTCCCCCGGAGTACTGGCGATACAGCGACGACCTCAACCGGACTCAAGTGAATCAGGCCGGAGGGCAGCCGACGTATCAGCCGCCGCCCGCTTACCAAAACTACCCACCGCAGCCCCCTCAACAGGTTCAGCCCATCTATGCGCCGGCCTCGCCCTACCAGCCGCAATACCCCGCGCCGCCCGCCGCCCCGCAGTCGAGCGCGACCGGCTCGCTTCCGCAGGCTGGCATGACGATGGGCATCGTCGTCGCATGCATCATGGTGTTGGGATTGATACCGTGCCTCGGTTGGCTTAACTACTTCACGATACTCTTCGGCAAGGTCACGATCATCCTTTGCATCGTGGCCCTCGTGACGGAGAAAAATCCGAGCCGGCATAGTTCGGCGATCATCGGCCTCGTGCTCGCGTCCGTGGCGCTCGTCATCGGCTTCATCAGACTGGTAATCGGGGGAGGATGTTTGTGAAGCAGGTCATGGAACAAACCTCTCCTACGCAAACTTTCGTATGGCCGAGCGCGAGAGAGTGGTGGAGGGCTACGCGCTGGGTGCTGCTCGTCTTCACGCTGCTCGTCGCGCTCTCAATCGCCGGCTCGTTCTTCTCTTACGAGCGCGTGTTGACGGAGGGCCACCCGTGGCTGCCGCGCTTCCATTGCGCGGGCTGCCCTCTGTGCGGGATGACGCGTGCGTTCTGCGCTTTGTCGGCGGGACGCTGGCATGCTGCCGTGGGTTGGAATCGCGCCGCCCCCGCACTCTACGTCGGCTTCTGGCTCTGGCTCATCGCCGCTTCCGTCTACTTCGCGCGCGCCCTCCGCCGGAAAGTTCTCGCGCGCACGACGACATAAGTCGCGGCAAAAAGCTCGCGGCGCAATTCTATCGGCGCTGTGAATCCAGTTGAGCGGAGACAGCTACTTTGGTACATTTTCCGGTGACACTTTTGAATTTCAGAGGTCGGATTTATGGCAGGCATACAATATATTTCGGATGAAATGGGCAATCCAATCGGCGTCATCGTTCCCATTGATCTCTGGCGCGAGATTGAATCGGAGAGAGAAACAGCCTACCTGCTGAAGAGCGAGAACATGAGGCGTCGTTTGTTGGAAGCCAAAGAGCGTCGGGAAGGAATCTCTTTCGATGAAGCCTGCGAGGAGCTTGGAATTTGATCCGGCGGCGTTTGAAGATTTGGCTTGGTGGGTTGAGCAGGATCGGAATAAGGCGTTGCGTATCACCAACCTCATTAAGGAGGTTCAGCGTGACCCGTTCAAGGGAATCGGAAAGCCGGAGCCTTTAAGACATGAATTGAAAGGTTGCTGGTCACGGAGAATAGATCAAGAGCACAGGCTCGTTTATCAAGTGGCTGAAGATAAAATCAGGATACTGGCCTGTAGATATCACTACTGAACTGCCGCTCGCCCGACTTTTTCTACATGCTCTCTGGGGGCCTGACTGCGGAAAAATTCTTGCGCCTCCCGGCAAAAGTGCTAAACTCTCCACTCATCCGGTCACGTCGGAGAGCCGGACACGAGTAAACTCCCCATAACAACGGACAGCCAGTAAAGTTTCACTCGTCCCGAACGGACGCCCCACTTCTTTGGTAAGCCCCGCCCCGTAACGAGAAAAGTGCGCGCGCCCGACGGCACGACCTTCTTTACCGAACGAGAGGGTCACAAAGATGGACACCCCCCAGATAATCGCCGGGCGATTTCGCGTCGAATGCGAGATCGGCAGGGGCGGCATGGGCACGGTCTACCGCGCCTCGCAACTCGGCCTCGAACGCCCCGTCGCCGTCAAAATCCTGAAACAAGAGTTCGCGGCCTACCCTGAAGTCGCAGAGCGTTTCATGCGCGAGGCGCGCACGATGTCGCGCCTCAGGCATTCGCGCGCCGCGATGATCTTCGACGCGGGCCACCTCGCGGACGGTCGCCCCTTCATCGTCATGGAGTACGTCGAGGGTGCGACGCTCGCCGAAACTCTCGCGCGCGAGGGCACGTTCGCGCCCGAACGCGCCGTGCGAGTCGCGGCGGAAATCTGCGACGTGCTTGCGGAGGCGCACGCGCTCGGAATCGTCCACCGAGACCTCAAGCCCTCGAACATCATCCTCAACGACCGGGGCGTGTGCGTCTTAGACTTCGGCATCGCGAAGGTCTTGCAAAGCTCGACCGAGATGACGCGCACGCACGCGACCACCGAGTCCGGCCTCGTCATAGGCACGCCGCGCTACATGTCGCCCGAACAGTGTCTCGGCCATCAGGTCGGCCCCGCGAGCGACCTCTACAGCGTCGGCGTCCTTCTCTACGAGATGCTCGCGGGCCGCACGCCGTTCGTTGACTTGCTCTCCTCCGCCGTCCTCGTCAAGCAAGCGACGGCGCAGCCGCCGCCGCTCATGTCGCTCCGCCCCAACGTTCCGCGCGCGCTCGCGTTGGCCGTCCACACGCTGCTCGCAAAGAACCCCGCGCACCGCCCCACCGGCGCGACCGAGGCGCGCAGACTTCTTGAGCGAAGCGTCGAGCCTGAGCGCCGCGCCGCCTTTGAAGGCGGGAGCAACACGGAGCCTTTCGCCGCGACCGTCGCCGCGCTCAACTCCAGCCGCTTCACGTTCACGCGCGTCGCGACGCTCTTCGCCGTGCTGGCGATTATTTGCGCGGCTGTCGTCGGGTGGTCTGCGAACGCGGGACAGGGCGCGCGCGCAAACGCGCTCGAAGAGATCGTGCGCGACCCCGATGCGTTAGCTTCCGCGCTCGCGGCTAAGGGCAAACGCAGGCCCGCGAGGCCCGCCCCGCTCACGCGCGCCGCCGCGCTGCGCCTCGCCGAATCGCTTACGCACGGGCGCATCACGGACGCGCGCGCCGTCGAGACCGGCGCGGGCCAGACAATCGCCGCCGTCGGCATAGACCCCTTGGACAGGACGCGCAACCTCTTCGTCATCGAGCGAAGGGGGGCGCGCGGCGCGTTCGCCGTCACATCGCGCACGCCGCTCGACGTAGAGGGCTTCCGCGGGGCGGACTGGACGGCGGAGACGGCTGACCTCGACGGCGACGGCTACGAAGAAGTCCTCTGCACGGGCACGAGTCCGCGCGACGACGAAACGGCCAGCCGCCGCTACGTCGTCTTCGTGCCTCGCACGCGCGAGACCTACAGCCTCCACCTAGCGCCCGACGAGAGTCGCGGCGCACGCGCTCTGCGCGCCACTTGGTCGCCCAACACGCAGGGCTGGGACGCGCGCCTCTTCCGTCACGCTCTGCGTCAGCGCGCGTTCAACTAAAAAAGAGGTCAGAGGTCAGAGGCCGGAGGTCAGTGAAAGGCTAACTGCTTTTCACTGGCCTCCGGCCTCTGACCTCTGACCTCTACTCTTTTAACGTCGGAAAATCCCGATGATGTCGGGCCAGAACTCTCTGAAGACGATGTTGTTGAACGAGCCATTGATGAACGAGCGCCCGAAGCGGCGCAGCGTTGCGTCCATGCCGATGCGGTCGTGGCCGGGCGTGCTGCGCTCCCAGACGTTCGAGAGCGCGCTCGCGGTCATCACGCCCGCGAAGCGCGAGTAGTTCGGCTCAAGGTTTCCGTCGTCGTCGCGCGTTACGAACAAGCGGCTGACGGCGTGGAGCGCGCGTCGCCCGAAACCCTTTCGACGCGAAGCCTCGTAGCGCGGGTCTTGCTTGAAGAGCGCGGGGTAGAAGCCGTTTGAGAAGACCGCGGACGTGCTTCGCGTGGCGAAGTTGCGCGCGGCGCGCGATCCCCAGTCGGCAACCTCGTCGCCGCCGTCCTTGTGCGGCTGCCTGTCCTCGCCGAACTGCGTTAGCCCTGCGCTGAACGCGCTGGTCACATAGGGAAAGGGGCTGAGGAAGGCCGAGCGGAACGAGCGCGATATTTTCTCGCCCGCCGTCAAAGGCGTCGTCGGTGTCGGAGTTGGAGTCGGAGTCGGAGTGGCCGTTGCCTGACCGCCGCCGCTTGTCTGCCCACTCGTCTGCGCGACCTGCACGGGCGCGTCCTTCGTCGCGTCCTTCAAAGGTTCGCCGTCGGCCTGATGCGTGCGGTTAGTCTGTGAAGTCTCGGCGACGACGGGCGTCTCTCCCGCATCGCTTGAGCTTTGCGCGTGCGCCGTCGCGACGACGGACAGTAGCAGCGCAATCGAGAGCATCGCGTGCGTCAGGTGGGCGCGCGCTTTGAGCATTATTATTCCCTCCGGTTCGTTGAGCGGTTTGTTCGCCGGCATTGTAGCCCAGACGAAGCTGATTGCGGAATGCGGATTTCGGATTGCGGATTCGGAGCGGCTTGAAATCTGCGCTCAACCTGTGTCCGCCGCGCGGTTAGCGCGCGTGACTTGAAACAGCGCGCTCTTCATCTAATCCGCAATCCGAATTCCGCATTCCGCAATCGCAAATTGCTCTCCGATGTGGAAGCGAATAGAATCCATTCGCAAAAAGAGACAAATGCCTCTTCCGTCAGGAGTCCCGAAATGTTCTTCAAGCAGTTTTACCTCGGATGTCTCGCGCACGCCTCCTATCTCATCGGCTCGGACGGCGAGGCCGCGGTCGTTGACCCGCAGCGCGACGTTGACCAGTACATCGTCGAAGCCGAAGCGCGGGGGCTGAAGATCAAGTACGTCGTCGAGACGCACCTGCACGCAGACTTCGTGAGCGGCCATCGAGAGTTGTCAGAGCGCACGGGCGCTGAAGTCGTCTTCGGAGAGAAGGCGTGCGCTCGCTTTCCCCATCTGGCCGTGCGCGACGGCGACGAGTTGAAAGTCGGCAAAGTAAGTTTGCGCGTGCTTGAGACGCCGGGGCACACGCCGGAAAGCATCTCTCTCGTCGTCGTTGACACCGAAGTCTCCGACGAAGCTCAGAAGGTCTTGACGGGCGACACGCTGTTCATCGGCGACGTGGGGCGGCCCGATCTTGCGGGCGCGAGCGGCTACACCCCGGAGGCGATGGCCGCGCTGATGTACGACAGCCTGCACGAAAAACTTTTGAAGCTCGACGATGCGGTGGAGGTTTGGCCCGCGCACGGGGCAGGCTCGATGTGCGGGCGCAACATCTCGAAGGAGACGCACTCGACCATCGGCCAGCAGCGACGCTTCAACTACGCGCTCGCGCCGATGCCGAAGGACGAGTTCGTCCGAATGATGACGACCGACTTGCAGGAAGCCCCCGCATACTTTCCGCGCGACGCCGAGATCAACCGCGCCGGCGCACAGGCTCTGTCCGCGCTCGCGCCCCTCGCATCTCTGACGGCGCACGAGGTCGCGTCGCGCATCAATCAAGGCCACGTCGTTCTCGACGTTCGTTCGTCCGATGAGTTCGGCGCGGGCCACGTGCCCGGCTCGA
>DASQLL010000114.1:0-2968 GCA_035630035.1 Pyrinomonadaceae bacterium
CGCTCCGTCAGATCGTCCATCATGGCACGCATTATCACCCAGCATCACGAAACGCCCAAACGTAAAAAGGGCGGCGCATGAAAAGTTGAGGCCCGGCTGCGCTCTCCCCTTCACAGCCGGGCCTCACCTTTTCGGTCGCCGGTGCGTTGCACCCAGCGACCCGTCTCTTTCGCGAGACGCTTTTTCATTAAACAAGCATCGTGCCACAGACGAGGAGAGGATGAGCGCGGACTGACTTTGAATTTTTCAAGCGATTTCCCATGAGATGGAAAAGCGAGTCGTGGCGTCTCGTCTCGCGGGGTTACGAAATGGTTAGCGGCTTTAACCAAATCGTGAGTGCGCGGGGCCGCGCACGTTAGCGGCGCGCGGGAAGCTCAGAGTATGTACGTCCAACTCTCCTGCCCGTTAATCACGACGACGATTCGCACGCCCGCCGACTTGAGCGACTGGCGCAGTCGTCCGTTTCCCAAAAGGCGATTGCCCGCGTCGCGCGTGAGCGATGCGCCCGAAAGCGAAAGCGTCGTCGAGCTACCTGCGCCGCTCACAGAAGCATGAACTTTATGCCCCATCGAGCCTAGATCGCGCGCCGCCTCCGACGCGACGGACTCGCGCGACTGCGTCGGCGCTTTCGGGCCGGGCGGCGTGGCCGACGCCGACGCAGTCGGAGAAGGCATCGGCGGGGCGCTTGCTTCGGGCTGCGAAGTCACGTTCGACGGGCCGGGCGCGTTGGGCGAGCTTGGCTGTCCGTTCTGAGGCGAAGAGTTTTCGGCGCGTGCTGCGTGGGCGTGCTGGCCCGGTTGCACGGAGATGTTGCCGAGAAGGGCCGCCTGCGGTTGCGAAGAGGTGCTCGACTGTGACGCAGAGTTCGGCTTTGAATCGGCGGCGTGCGCGGCGGTTGAAGTTGTCGCCGGACTACCGTTTGATTGCAATGTTCCCGTCGCCGCTTCTGCTATGCGCTCATCGTCTGCAAGTCTCTGCCCGGCCCTCTGTATTTCGTAAGCGACGCCGCCGACCATCCAGAGACAAAAGAAAGTCGCGACCCCGGCCAAAGCCCAGACGGTCGTGACGTGAAGACGCCCGACCACGGGAACATCATAAAACACGCGCACGGCACGCCCGCGCTTCGACGCGCGCTCGCGCGCGGCCCTTCGGTCGCTGACATAAATAAAGACCAATGCGGCGAGAATCCCAAACGGCCCGCACGCCGCGCCGAGGATGAGACCGGGCGTGAAGCGTCGCCCGCGCTCGCGGAACATCCAGCCCGTGATTAAGCCGGGAACGACCGTCCAGAAGATGAAGAGTAGAGTCCAGAGCAGCATGGCCGACGCGAAATCCCCGCCTTTCCCCTTCGTTCAACTCCGCCGGCCTTTTTACCACAAAACCAGATAATTCCGGCATGCTTTTCGTCGTCGTAAGAAATAGACGCCGGAAGCCGTCGGGATAAATTTGGGGCCGGATTGCGGCGTAAAACCGCGAAAATCACTTGCGGCTGGCATCTTTTCGTAAACTATGATATTTCTTCGTTTAAGGGCTTCCGGTTGTTCGCGCCGCGCTACCAACGGACGTATTACCTTCTGCATCAGAAAGGGCGTGCCCGTGAGACAACCGACTCTCCCGGAGAGCTTTCGGCCCACGGGACGGAGCGAGTGCAACGGGGCAACCCGGTTATGCATCTAATTTGGCCCGTATCAACAGGTTAGTTGACGACGGGCTTCGCCGGACGCGGTCTCTGCGGGCGATATGCGCGACGGCGATGGGCAGGAAACAAAAGTTTGAACGGCGACGTATGAAAGGCTTTTTGGGCGGCAATTGTGTCTAGATGGGGGACAGGCTTTGGAAGAGAAGATGAAGAATCAGGGGTTGGGTCTTTTGGAGTCGGGCGGCGAGAAGTTTTTTGAGGGCTACGGCGAGGTCGTCGCGGGCGACGCGGTCGCCGAGCGCGACATTGACGACGTTCTCCAGAAACTGGAAGCGGTGACTATCGGCGGCGTCGAGTCCGACGAAGAGTTGATCTCGGAAGTCGCTTCGCTCACTCCCGACACCGACGAAGACCAGACGCTCGACGAAGTTGACGAGCTAGACCTCTCTGCCGGCGAGGACGAGAAGTCAGCCGACCCCGTGCGCGTCTACCTTCGGCAGATGGGCACCGTGCCGCTTCTGACGCGCGAGCAGGAGGTCACAATCTCGCAGCGCATCGAGCGCGGGCAGATCAAGTCGCACAAGGCCATCTCGCGCTCGCCCATCGCCGTCGGTGAGCTCATCAAGATAGGCGAAGAGTTGGCCGACGGTAGGCTCAGCATCCGCGATGTCGTCAACTTCTCCGATCAGGCCGACGTGTCCGAGGCCGAGGACAAGGCCGACGAATATCTACAGTGGACGCTCGAAGGCGTCGAGAACATACGCAAGCACCTGCGCGAAGGCATGAAGGAGTGGCAGAAGCTCTCCGCCGAGCAGAAGCTCGTGCGCGGCAAGCAGACAAAGAAACTGCTCCGCCTCAAGCGCAAGGTCGCGCGCACGCGTCTTGAAATCTCGCAGGAGATCAAGAACCTTAATTTGAAGGAGAGCGCACGCCACCGTCTGATTCATGCCATCGCCGCCGTGCACAAACAGGTGCGCGAGGCCGAGCGCGAGATCAAGAAGCTGAGCGACAAGCTTGAGCACAAGCGCATCAAGCCCGAGGTCGAGAAAGAGCTGAAGCGGCAACTGGGCGCGGCTAAGCGCCGGCTCAAGAAGATCGAAGAGGAACAGAACATCTCCATCGTCGAGATCAAGCGCACGCACCAGACGATTGTCGCGGGCGAGGCCGAGACGCAGGAGGCCAAGCGCGAGCTGACGGAGGCCAACCTCCGCCTCGTCGTCTCGATTGCGAAGAAGTACACGAACCGCGGCCTACAGTTTTTGGACTTGATTCAGGAGGGCAACATCGGTCTGATGAAGGCCGTGGACAAGTTCGAGTGGCGGCGCGGCT
>DASQLL010000115.1:0-11138 GCA_035630035.1 Pyrinomonadaceae bacterium
TACGCAAGCTCCCGCGCTCGACCTTCGCGGTCATGTACTCCGCCGCGCTCGCGCCGCCGCCCCTGTACCAGAAGCCCGCCACACAAGCGAGCGCGACCAAAGCGACCGCGATGACGATGCGCTTTGTGCTGCCCAGTTTCGCTCTCATCCACTTCATCTTTTTTCTCCGTCGCCGGCCCGACGCCCACGCCCGCCCGACTCATCCTTAAAAAACAAAAATTGCTGGCTCTCCATCAGCCCCATTTAACTAGACACCCGCGCGGGCAGTACGGTTACACTCGTGCGTCGTAATGAATTGTTGCATTCACAACAAGTCGGAAACGCGACCGTCAGGGAGCGTGTCTCAACGCGGATGACACGCTCCCTGACGGTCGTGTTTCTGTCTGACACGCTCCCTGACGGTCGCGTTTCTGACTTGTGAATTATTTTCTTGCGCCTGTAACGCATGGGCGTCGTCCGGTGTCTGAGGAATTGGGGAAGCTCAAACGGAGCGTCCTCATACGCAAAAGGGACTCTTCCCCACGGGCAATAACAAGGTAAACTTAAGGAGCAAGAAATAAAGATGAAACGACTTGGGAAGATCAAGACGCTCGCGGCTGCCGCCGTCGCGGCCATCGCACTGACGACCGGCCTCGCCGTCGCGCAGACCGGGACGCAGGACTCGCAAGCGAAGCCCCACGCCGGGAAACACGGTTTCGGCAAAGGCCGCGGCCATCGCGGCGGCGGTATGCACGGCTTCGGTCGGCTTAACTTGACCGACGAACAGAAGGCGCGCATGCAGCAGATTCACCAGAGCTTCGGCGAGCGCACGAAGGGCCTACGCGAACAGCTCCGAGCCAAGCGGCAGGAACTTCGTCAAGCCGAATCGGGCGGCGTGTTCAACGAGGCGCTCGCGACGCAGAAGCTGACCGAGGCCGCCGTAATCGAAGCGAAGCTGATGGGCGAGCGGTTCAGGGTGCATCAGGAGATGCTTTCGGTTCTGACGCCTGAGCAGAAGACGCAGATGGAGCAGCAGCGCGAGCAGCGCAAGTCGCGGCGCGGCGAGGGCCGCGGTCGTCGCGGTAAGCAGCAGACGCCGCAAATGCAGTAACACTCTTTCGCGTGTCGCGGCGGGCGTAAAGCTCCCGACGATTGCGCCCGCCGCGACGCGCGAAACTTTTCCGGGGTGCGCCTTTTGCCGGAGGACTTGAAGCAGGCTTCCGACCTTGAACTGGCACGCCTCGCGCGCGGCGGCGACGAGTCCGCCTTCGCGGAGATAATGCGGCGCTACGGCCCGCGCGTCTTCCGCGTCGCGTCGCGCTTCTTTCGGCAACGCGCGCAAGTCGAAGAGGCGGCGCAGGAAGTTTTTTTGAAAGCGTTCACGCAGCTCCCAAGCTACGAAGGGCGCGGCTCTTTGGAAGGGTGGCTGACGCGCATCGCAACCAACACGTGCCTCAACATGCTGCGCGGCATGAAGCGTCGCCCGGAGCTTACGGCGTCGGAGCTGACGGAAGATGAGAGCGCTTGGCTCGAAGCGAAGATGGCGGGCGCGGCTGAGGAGCGTCATCGCGCGGAGGAGCGAGGCCGCGTCGCGGCTGATCTTGCCGAGCGCGTGCTTGGCATGATGTCGCCGGACGACCGGCTTGTACTGACGCTCGTTGACGGCGAAGACACTCCCGTCAAAGAGGTGGCCGAGATGACCGGGTGGTCTGAGTCGAAGGTCAAGGTGCAGGCGTTTCGCGCGCGACGCAGAATGCGCGAGGCCGTCGAGAAACTGCTTGCATTCAGCGGCAGGGACGCGGACAGGATTTAATAAGAGCGGAGGCGTTTGATGAAGCAAGAGCATGTCACAGCCATTCTTGACGACACGCCGCTCGGCCAGTTGGGCGAGGGCGAGTTGGCCGCCGTGCGCGCGCACGCCGCCGGTTGCGACGAGTGCCGACGCGCATACGACGCCGCGCTCGTCGCATCATCGCTCCTGCGCGAGCGCGCCGCCGAAGAGCTTGAGCCGTCGCCCTTCTTTCAGACGCGCGTTCTGGCCGCGCTCCGGGAGCGCCGCGCCGTGGAAGAAACGCCCCCGCTCCTTCGCCTTTGGCGCACGGCGGGCGCGCTCGTCTCCTCGATGGCGGCGACCGTGGCTCTGCTCGCGGGGCTGACATTCGTCGTTCCTTCCGTTCAAACGACGACGGAGACGACGGACGAAGTGGCCGCCGCGTCCGACCCTTTCTCTGTGGACGCGGCGATGCTGGCGCAGGACAACGCGGCTGACGAAGAGATCAACTACGAGCAGGTGCTTACGACTATCTACGAGTCGGATGGTGGCAATGAATAACATCACGAAGAACAAGTGGCAGGTTCGCGTCGCGGCCCTCGTCGTCTTTCTTCTCGGCGCGGTGGCGGGCGCGCTCGCCTTCAACGCTTACCAGTCGTGGGCGCGCGCTTCGGTTCGCGGGCCACGCGGCGAGCGCGCGCATTTCGAGCGCGTCTTCGACAAGCTGCAACTCACAGAAGAGCAGAAGGCGCAGGTGAAACAGATCATGGCCGACGCGCGCCGCGAGCTTCACGCCGCACACAAAGAGTCCGAGCCTCGACTCGCGGACATCCGACGACAGACCGACGAGCGGCTGCGTCAGGCACTCACGCCTGAGCAGTGGCAGAAGTTTCAGCAGTTGAAAGACTCGATGCGCGGAAGGCGTCGCGGGAGAGGGCGCGGCGGCGACGCTCCGCCGCCGCCCGGCGTGCGCTAGAGCGGTTTGCTGTTGAGATTACCAACAAACGTTTAGAGGCGGGCAATGCCCGCCGCCTCAAGCTCCGATGGTTGAGACGGCGGGCATTGCCCGCCTCTAAACGTTTGGTAAATTGATGAGCAAACCGCTCTAGTGTCGCTTCGTGAATGATGTTTTTTCCGCTACGCTCGGAGCGCGTCTTCGAGGCGGTCGCAGAAAATCTTGAGCACCTTTATGCGCGCGAACTTCTTGTCGTTGGCTTCTATGAGATGCCAAGGGGCGAACTCCGTGCCCGTGCGGTCGAACATCTCGTTGGCCGCAAGCTCGTAGTCGTAACGCTTCTCGCGGTTGCGGAAGTCCTCGTCGGTAATCTTGTACTGCTTGTGCGGCGTAGCCTGCCGCGCCTCGAAGCGCCGGAGCTGCTCGTCGGCGTCAACGTGAACCCAGAACTTGAGGACGACGCCTCCGGCCTCGTCGAGCTGCCGCTCGAAGTCAACTATCTCCGCGTAGGCGCGACGCCATTCGGCCTCGGACGCGAAGCCCTCGACGCGCTCCACAAGCACGCGCCCGTACCAGCTTCGGTCGAAGACCGTGACGCGCCCCTGCCGTGGGATGTGACGCCAGAAGCGCCAGAGGTAGTGATGCGCGCGCTCCTCTTCGGTGGGCGCGGCGATGGGTATGACGCGGTAGTCGCGCGCGTCCATCGCGGCGGTCAGGCGTCGGACGATGCCGCCCTTCCCGGCGGCGTCCCAGCCCTCGAAGACGAGCGTCGCGGATATACCGCGCGCCTTCGCCTCGCGGTAGAGCTTGTTCAGGCGGCCCTGATACTTCTCAAGCTGCTTTTTGTACTTATCTTCTTCGAGGCTCTGCGAAAGGTCGAGCGTGTCGAGGAGCGTGAAAGGGTCTTCCGTCTCGCGCGGGGGCGCAGGGCGGCTCGCGCGCTCTGCCTCGCCGTCGAGGCGCTGCGAGAGGAGGTTGAGAATGTTGTTTACGACCGTGATGCTACGGTAACGCTTGTCCGCGCCCTCGACGACGATCCACGGCGCTTCGCCCGTGCTGGTGGTGCGGAGCGTGCGCTCCGAGACGCTTCGGAATTTGTTGTAGAGCTTGAAGTGCTTCCAGTCCGTCTTCGTCACGCGCCAGCGCGTGCGCGAACTCTTCTCCAGTTTCCGCAGACGGTCTTCCTGCGCCGCCTTGCTCAGGTGAAACCAGAACTTGATGACGAGCGCGCCGTCGTCAACCAGCTCTTTCTCGAACGTGTTGATGCGGACGAGCGCGGAGTCGAGGTCGGCGTCGCGCGTCTTGCCGTACACGCGCTCGACGATGGGGCGCGTGTACCACGAGCCGAAGAAGATGCCGACGCGCCCGTTGGGCGGCATCGCGCGCCAGAAGCGCCACGCTTCGGGACGCTCGCGCTCTTCGTCGGTCGGCGTGTCGAAGGCCGTGGTTATCAGATAGCGCGGGTCCATCCATTCGTGCAGGAGGTTGACGGTCTCGCCCTTGCCCGCGCCGTCCACGCCGCCGATGACGATGATGACGGGGAACGAGGCGTCCTTCAGCTTATCCTGCACCTCGACGAGCCGCATACGCAGGTCAGGCTCTTGCGCGTCGAAGTCCTCTTTGCTCAGCTTGTGTCCGAGTTCTGCTGTTTCAAACATGGTGTCGCCTTTTTTGACGCCGGCAGCCCGGCGGTCTGGTTTGAGGTGGAAGAAAACCTAACAGGGATGGACAGGATAAAGGAACGCTGAATTCTGAACGCAGAACGATGAACTGTAAAGCCTTTTCTTCAGTTCATCGTTCTGCGTTCATCGCTCATCGTTCTCTCTTATCCCGCCCGCGCGAAGTCTATGAAGCCGCGCTCAGGCTCGGTCGAGAGCAGACGCACGCGCACGCGGTCGCCCACGTCTAACCCGGCCTCGCCGCGGACGACGCGCCCGTCCGCGGGCGGGTCGAAGAGACGCACGAAAGTCCCCTTCTCCTTCGCGCCCGTCACGACGCCGTCGAACGTCTCGCCGACGTGCGCGCCGAGGAGCGTCGCCGCCGCAACCTTACGCATCAGCCGCTCGATCTTGCGCGCCGCCGACTCCATAAGGTTGCAGCGCGCGGCTATCGCCTGAAGCTCTTCGAGCGTGTACGGCGCGCTCGCGTCCTCGGCTGCCGCCTTGAGGCAACGCTGCGTGACGAGGTCTGGGAAGCGCCGGTTCGGCGCGGTCGAGTGCGTGTAGTCATTGACGGCGAGACTAAAGTGGCCTTGCTGTTCGAGGCCCGGCGCTTCGACCGTGTAATCGCCGGGGCCGAGCAGCTTCAAAATCGCGAGCGAAAGCTCTGCGTACCCTCCGGGGTCTGCGGCGCGTCGGCGCGACATGAAGTCCGCGAGCGCGCGCGGGTCGGGCGCGTCGGGCAGATGCTCGCCGAAACTTGCCGCCGTCTCGACGATGCGCGGCCAGCGTTCGGGCGCGCGCACGACGCGGCGCAGCGAGGGCACGCCGCGCTCTTCGAGAAAGGCTGCCATCGCGGTGTTGGCGGCGACCATCAGACTCTCGATGATACCTTGCGCGCGGCTGTGTCGCCGCGCGTCGAACCTCAAGACCCTGCCGCCCTCGACGACGGGCACGGCCTCGACTCTCTCAAGCTCAAGCGCGCCGTTTTTTCTTCGCAGCACGTGGAGCGCGCGCGCGATCTCGTCCTGCAATCTCACCTGCTCTTCCAAGCCGGGGGCGCGTGCGAACTCGTCGGGCGGCTCGCCGCCTTCGAGCCACGCCCCCACCGTTTCGTAATCCATCTTCGCGCGGTTGTGGACGAGCGCGCGGTAAACGTCCTTCGAGCTGATGTCGCCGCTCTCCGATACCACAAGCTCCATGACGAAGGCGAGCCTGTCAACGCCTTCGTTCAGCGAAGTCAGATCGGTCGAGAGCCTTTCGGGCAGCATCGGGAAGATGACGGCGGGCGTGTAGACCGAAACGGTGTTGGCCGCGGCGTGGCGATCAATGGCCGAGCCTTGGGGGACGAAGGCGTTCACGTCCGCGATGCCGACCAAAAGTCTGAAGCCGCCCGACGCGAGGCGTTCGGCGCACTCGACCTGATCGAGGTCGCGCGACTCGCGGTTGTCAATCGAAGACCACAGCAACGCGCGCAGGTCTCTGACGGAATCGTCGCGCGAGAGTTGATAACCCTCGCGCGCGACATCCCGCAACTCGCGCCCTGCGTCCGCGGGGAAGTTCGGGTCGAAGCCGTTGTTGCGCATTGCCCTGCGCGCTATTGCCCGGAGGTTTGGGGTGCGACTTTTTTTCATTCTGTAGGGGCAGAGGCTCACTCCCTGCCCGTCTTTCGTCCGCGGACGCAATTGGCGATGAGTCAAAGCGAGCAGGGAGTGAGCCTCTGCCCCTACAGGCCCAACCCGGCGGCGAGATTTTGCAAACGGCTCGAAGTAAGGACGGATGATAAGTGATAAGGAGCGGCCTTGCCTTTCTCTCATCACTCATCACTTATCACTTATCACTTGTCTTTCAGTATCGCCACAAGCTCGGTCTGGATGGGCTGGCCCGTGACTTCGACTTGGCCGTCGTCGCCGACGTAAACGTCAACCTCGGAGCGGACGCCGAAGTTGCCGGGAAGATAAATTCCCGGCTCGATTGAGAAGCACGTGCGCGGGATGATGCGTCGCGAATCGCGCGTCTCAAGATTGTCTATGTGCGCGCCGTTGCCGTGGACTTCCTCGCCGATGGAGTGGCCCGTGCGGTGCGTGAAGTATTCGCCGTAGCCCGCGCGCTCGATGACGCCGCGCGAGATGTCGTCAACCTCCGCGCCCTTTATCTCGCGCCCCGCCCCGACGCTCTCGCGCACGAACTCTATCGCCGCGTCGCGCGCGTCGCGGACGATGGTAAAGATTTTGACGTGCTCTTCCGTAGGCTCTTCGCCGACGAAGCCCGTCCAAGTCTCGTCGGCGTAGACCGCGCCGGGGTTTTTCAGTTTCGCCCACACGTCGAGCAGTAGAAAGTCGCCGCGCTTGATGGGCGAGAATTTTTCGGCGTTGGGTTGGTAGTGCGGGCTTGCGGCGTTGGCGTTGACGGAGACGATGGGGTGATCGTCGTTGCAGGTCATGTTCTCTTCCTCGAAGCGGCGCACCATGAACTGCTGTATGTCGTACTCGGTCACAGGCTCGTCTGCCTTAATCTTTCGCGCGACCTCGGCGAAGGCTTCCTGAATGATGTTGTGTATGTTGTCGGCGGCTTTGACGTGCGAGTCGTACTGCTCGCGCGTCCAGACGGCCTCGAAGAGCTGCACGAGGTCTGCGCTCGTCACAGGCTCGACCCCTAGCGAGCGCACAAGCTCAATCGTGCCCGCGTCAACGCGCGAGATGTAGGGAATCGAGTTTTCGGGCGAGTACTGCATCGCGATGCGCGCAGCGCCTTTCGCACCCGCGGTCGAGAGCGCGTCGCGCAGGTTCTCGTTGAGCTTGCCCCAACTGCTGTAGATGAGTTTCCTGCCCGGCAGCGCGTCGAGCTTGCCCTGCTCGATTGCGTGATTGATGCGCGTCGGCTGCCCTTCGGCGGGGACGAAGTAGAACCAGCGGCGCGTCGAGAACTGTTTCGGGTCGAGTTTCAGTATGCGGTACGCGAGCGGGTCGCTCTGCCGGAAGTCGTAGAAGAGCCAGCCGTCGAGGCCCGCCTCTCGGAGCGAGCGCTGGATGTCGGCGACGCGCTCGGCGTTCGCAGTATTGCCCGTCGCGGCGTTGTCCGTCGTGGTCATGTTGCTCATGTTTCCTTTCGGAGTCACTAAGAATGCGTGGGCGACATTATGTGCCAACTCAATCCTCCGCTCAAAGCCCCGCGCGCCCGAAGCGTCCAAACCCGCGCGCCGACGCGCGCATCAATCCTTTTACACGCAGCCGCCCCGGTTGATGTATCATGTCGGGCCAATACAAGCGCGAACCGAGCCTAAGCAATTTCAACTCGTGCGTAGAGCTTTGCCAAACGAAAAGCGAGAGGAGCTACTTTTCTTATGAGCGTACCCGTTGACAACACCGGAGCGAGCCGCACTGAGACCTCGGACACGGGAGGATTCGGCGGACACCCGCGCGGCCTTTCCACGCTCTTCTTCACGGAGATGTGGGAGCGGTTCTCTTACTACGGACTGCGCCCGCTTCTGGTTCTTTTCATGTCGGCGGCGCTGCTCGACGGCGGCTTCGGGTTCGAGCGCGGTCAGGCGTCGGCAATCGTCGGCATTTACGGCGCGAGCGTTTATCTGGCGTCGCTCCCCGGCGGTTGGATAGCCGACCGCCTGCTCGGCCTCCGGCGTGCGATTCTCTACGGAGCGATCTGCATTTCCGCCGGTCACATCTCGATTGGCCTGTCGTCGTTCGCGGGCGGGAAGCTCACATTTTTTCTCGGATTGATTTTAATCGTCTGCGGCACGGGCCTGCTCAAGCCGAACATCTCGGCAATCGTCGGCGACCTCTACCCTGAAGGCGGCGCGCGGCGCGACGCAGGGTTCTCGATCTTCTACATGGGGATCAACATCGGTGCCTTCGCCGGTCAGCTCGTCACGGGTTTTCTTGGCGAGACAATCGGCTGGCACTGGGGCTTCGGAGCGGCGGGCGTCGGAATGCTCATAGGTCTAACGACCTTCGCCATACGCTCGCGAACGACGCTGGGCAACATCGGCATGCACCCGACCAGACACCCCGACCCGGCGGTGCAGGCGCGAAAAGAAAAACAGATTAAATTAGTTCTCGGCGTCGGCATCGGCATCCTCGCGCTCGTGATCGTTCTGGCGGCGATGGGCATCATTACGCTCGACGCACAGGCCATCGGTCAGTACATGACCTACGTCCTCGTCGGAATTGCCGTTCTCTTTTTCGCATACGTTTTTGTCGCGGGCGGTCTCAACGGGGACGAGAAAAAGCGCGTGCTGGTGATCGCGGTGCTGTTCGTCTTCGCCGCAATCTTCTGGTCGGCGTTCGAGCAGGCGCCGACATCGCTCAACCTTTTCGCGCGTGATTTCACCGAGCGCAATCTTGGCGGCTTTGAAGTTCCGGCGACGTGGTTTCAATCAATCAACTCGGCGTTCATCATCTTGCTCGCGCCGGTATTCGCCGTCCTCTGGACGCGCCTCGGCGCGCGCGGTCGCGACCTTTCGAGTCCCGGAAAATTCTCGCTCGGACTGTTTTTCGCCGGACTCGGATTTCTGCTGATGATTCCAGCCGCCTACGCCGTAGTCCGCGGCGGCGGCGCCGTGAAAGTCGCCGCGTGGTGGCTCGTCGGAAGTTACTTTTTACAGACCATCGGCGAGCTATGCTTAAGCCCAGTCGGGCTGTCTTCGATGACGAAGCTCAGCCCGCGCCGGTACGTGGGGCAGATGATGGGCATCTGGTTTCTGGCCTCGGCGGTCGGCAATCTGATCGGCGGTCTGGTCGGCGGCCACGTTGACCCCGAAAAACTAGACCAGATGCCGTGGCTATTCACCATCACCACCGCGTCTTTGATGATTTCCGCCGCCGCGCTGGCGCTTCTGGCAATCCCGATTCGACGGATGATGAAGAAGGTGGAGCAGAACCCCGAGCAGGGCGTGGACGTTGACCCGGACTTGAGCAGCGCACGACCTTAGAGAGTTTTTAGAACCGCGAGCGGTAGCGAGCGGGTCTCTCTGGATTGCGGAATGCGGATTGCGGATTGCGGATTGGAAGCACTACTGTCTTCCAATCCGCAATCCGAAATCCGCATTCCGCAATTGGCACACCCGCGAGGCTTCCGCTCGCGGTTCTGTTTTTATAGATTCGCGACGATGAAGTTGGTCATCATCTGGCGCATGTGCTTGAGGAGCAGCGGGTCTGTGACGCCGTGGCGCGACTTGGCGTAGAGCATCATGTCGAACTGCTTGCCCGCCTTCTGCAACTCGTAGGCGAGTTGAATCGTGTTCGCCACGTGTACGTTGTCGTCGGTTGCGCCGTGTACGAGCAGAAGCTTGCCGCTCAGGTTCGCGGCTGCCGCGAGTGGGCTGCTTCTTTTGTAGCCTTCGGGGTTGTTCTTCGGCGTCAGCATGTAGCGCTCTGTGTAGACGGAATCGTAGTTGGCCCAATCGGAGACCGTGCCGCCCGCGATGCCGAGTTTGTAGCTCTTACTGTGCGTCAACGCATACGCGGTCATGTAGCCGCCGAAGCTCCAGCCCCAGATGCCTATGCGCGAAGCGTCAACGTAAGGCAGCGTCTTCAGATAACTCAGGCCGTCCTCCAAATCCCGCAGCTCAAGCTCGCCGAAGTTTTTGTAGACGGGCCAAGCCGACTCCGCGCCCTTGCCGCTCGCCGTTCGATTGTCGCAGTACCAGACGATGTAGCCTTTCTGCGCGAGCAGTTGATGCCACATATAGGTCGTTTTGCCCCAACTGTTCTTCACCACGGGCGCGTGCGGGCCTGCGTATGTGTACTCGATGACGGGGTACTTCTTCGACGGGTCGAAGTCGGGCGGCTTGATCATCAACGCCTCCATAGGGAAGCCGTCGCGCGTCTTGACCTGTAGGAACTCGACCGCGCCGAGCTTGTAGCCTTTCAGCGCGTCAACCTTGTTCGCGTCAATCACGCGCGCCTCTGTGCCGTCCGCGTTGTGGAGCCTGACTTGCGGCGGCGTACCCACGTCGCTCCACTCGTCTATGAAGAGCGTCGCCGTCGGATTGAAAGAGGCTTTGTGCGTGCCCTCGGTTTTGGTGAGCCGCACGAGGCCCGTGCCGTCGAGCCGCACGCGGTAGATGTGATCGGCGATGTGGCTATGCTCCGTCCCACGGAAATAGACAAGCCCCGCGCCCTCGTCCACTTTGTCGAGCGCGCGCACCTCCCACTTGCCTTCCGTCACACGCTTGATAAGCTTGCCGTCCGACGAATAATGATAGAGATGCATCCACCCGTCGCGGTCGCTGCGCCAGAGCAGCGAGCCGTCCTTTAAAAACTTCGGGTTGTCGTCCGTAGGCTCGACCCACGCGGGCGTCTTCTCCTGAAATAGTCGCGCCGTCTTCCCCGTCGAGGCTTCGCCCGCGTTCAAGTCGAGGAAGTTCTGCTCGCGGTTCTGCGCTTGGTAGACGACGCGGCGCGAGTCGGGCGACCACGCGACGCGGACGATGAGAAGGTCTTCGGGCGCGTAAGCGGCGGTGTCAACCCAGCGCGTGTCGCCGCCCGAAGCCTCGACGACGCCGAGACGCACGAGCGGGTTCGGGTCGCCGGGGAGCGGGTAGGGTGTGTCTTCCAAAACCTGCCGCGTCGGGATGTGGTCAACGACGGGAAAGGTTCGCACCTGTTTTTCGTCGAGGTTGAGATACGCGATGCGCGTCGAATCGGGACTCCACCAGTAGCCGCGCTTGTTTCCGCGTCCGTAAATCTCCTCTTCGTAAACCCAGTCGAGCTTGCCGTTGAGCATCTTCTCGCCGCCCGTCTTCGTCAATCTACGC
>DASQLL010000116.1:0-5738 GCA_035630035.1 Pyrinomonadaceae bacterium
GTCCGCCGCCTCGACCGACGCGCGCGCGTCGAGAAGAAGGCGCACCATGCCCTCCGAGCCGTCCGCGGCGGCGAGCATCAGCGCGGTGCGCCCGTCGCCGTCTCTCGCGTCAACGCGCGAGCCGCCCTCGATGAGCGCGCGCGCGCTGCCCGACGAGCCGTGCGCGACGGCGAGCATCAGCGCGGTCTTCCCCGTGCTCTCCTGCGCGCGGTCGGTCGCGCCCGCGCGCAAAAGAGCGCGGACGGTCTGCTCGTCGTTTTTCTCGACCGCGACGTGCAGCATGCTCTTGCCTTCAGCGTCGAGCGCGTTCGGGCTTGCCCCCGCGTCGAGCAGCATGCGAAGAAGATCGTCGTTGCTCTTCTCGACGGCAACGGCGAGCGGCGTGTTGCCTTTGCCGTCTTTCGCGTTGACGTTCGCGCCGGCGTCGAGAAGCTGCTTGACGACGGGGAGGTCGAAGTACGTGCCCGCGCGCTCGACGGCGAAGGAGAGCGCCGTGTTCTCTTGGCGGTCGCGCGCGTCCACCTTCGCGCCCGCTTTGATAAGCACGTCAATCGCGTCCTTGTAGCCGCCCTGCGCGGCGAGCATCAGCGGCGTGCGCCCTTCGGAGTCGGTCGCCTCGATGCGCCCGCCCGCGTCGAGCGCGGCCTTCGCTTCCGTAGCGTTGCCCGCGCGCGCCGCGTCGAGCAGGCGCTTGTCCTTCTCCTCCTGCACCTTGTCGTCCTGCCGCAGGGCGGGGCTGGCAGCGCCGACGTGCGCGCTCGATGACCCCGTGAGAAGAAGACATGCAACAAAAGCCAACTTCAAAAGGCTATTCATTCATTCACCTCGCAAGTTAATGGAAGAATTATTAACAGGGATGGACAGGATGAAAGACAAAGTATGAAGTCAGAACGATGAACGATGAATAGAAGACGACTGCCTTTCGGTTCAGCATTCATCGTTCTGACTTCTGCGTTTCCTTTATCCTGTCCATCCATGTTAATTTTCGCCTCCGCCTTCTCAACTTTCGCCGGAGTGTACAGCGTGCTCGTGCGCTTCGTCCGCGAGACACTGTTCGATCTCGGAGGGCGATTTGTAGTCTTCCTTCAGAAAGGCCTTGACCACCCCGACGAGTTCTTCGAGCCGCAGCAGAGGGATCAGGTGGCCCGCGCCCGCGAAGGTGCAGACGAGCGCGCGCGGGTACGCTTCGCGCAGACGCCGCCGCTCATCGGCTGGGAGCATCGGGTCGTCGTCCGACTCGACGATTAGCACGCGCCCCGGCCACCCGGCGTGATCCGACGGCGAGACGGTTTCGTTGCGGTTGAAGTCAACGCTCAGGCGCGTGCGCGAAAGAAGCGTCTCTTTCGTCAGACGCCGGTTGAAGTATTCGTCGAGTCGCTGCCTGAACTCACTTATGCGCGGGGCCATCTCAGGCGGCACGGGCGTGTCGAGATTCTTCGACAGCTCAAGCTTCAGAAGCGCGCGCGTCAGACGGAAGGGAAGCAGCCGCACGAACTTCAACATCCTCTCGGTGCGCGCGCCGATTTCGCGATTGGGGACGCCCGTGCTGAGCAGTACGAGATGCTCGACCTGACTCGCGCGGCGTTTCAGGAACGCCTGCGCGACGAGGCCGCCGAACGAGCCGCCGAAGACTACGGCGCGACCTACGTGCTCGCGGTCGAGTATGGCGCTCGCCGCGTCGCACACCTCGTCGAGAGTTTGCACGTCGGCGACGGTCGGCGCGATGATGCGGTACTCGCCGGCGAAGCTGTCCGCGAGAAGTTGCATCGTCTCCGCGCCGCCGACCGCGCCGTGGAACATGAGGAGCGTCTGCCGCCCCGCGCCCGCCGTCAGGTAGCGCCACTCGACCCCTTTGATGTTAAGGCTCTTCTCGCGCATGCGTTGGAATTGCGGAATGCGGAATGCGGATTTGATGAGGACGGCTCTCGACTTTAACTAGCGTATCTGGAACGCGCCACCAATGGCACCCGCCTTCCGGCGAATCCGCAATCCGCATTCCGCATTCCGCAATCGTTCAGACCGTCGGCAGATGATAGTGATTGATGATGCGCGCCGCAACTTCCGCAGGGTCAAGGCCGGTGTTGTCTATGGTCAGGCTCTCGCGCCCCGTTACGGGCGAGAAGATGTCGTAACGCGCCGCGACCTCGCGCAGCATGTCGAGCGACGCCATCTTCCCCACGCGCGCGCGCTCAGGATGAGGCAGTCTGCGCTCAAGCTCTTCGCGGTCGCAGACGATCTGGACGAGACGCACGCGCCCGCCCCGGCTCTCTACGGCCTCGCACACGCGCTCGACGAACGGCGTATCTTCGGGGCACGCGTAAACGAATGTGAAAACGAGCGAGACGCCTTCGCTCGCCGCCTCCTCGAACACCGCCATGCGGATTTTACCGATCACCCTGACGAACGGTTTGGTGCCGAACTCGAAGACCGTCTCGGCGCAGTCAATGCTCACGTGGTTGTGGAAGACTTTGAAGCCCGTCGCGCGCGCAAGCTCCTTCGCAACCGTCAGCTTGCCCACGCCCGGCGGGCCGTAAATGAAGATCAGATTCATCACTCTCCGGTTTCTGCGTCAACGCCCTTGCCCATCGTAGCGGCGACGAGCGCGTGTGTAAAAGCTGATGCCATTGTTGCGGAGTTCTTTTCAAACTTTTCTCTTGCGTTTTGTGTTAATAAAACTCACCGCAGAGGCGCAGAGGACGCGGAGGAAGCGCAGAGAAAAGATCAACTCTCTGCGCCCCCTCCGCGACCTCTGCGCCTCTGCGGTGAGCATTACTTGTTTTACACTCAGGAACGAAGAAACCCTGACGCGAGGTGTGTGCAAACGCGGGCGGTTGGTGATAGGCTATTGCGTAATTTCCAGCCGGAAAATTGACGGAGAAGGCCCCCGCGCTTCCAGCGAAAGCGCGCGCGGGGGATTGAATAAGCGCGAGGTGACTGGACTTTGAGCGAAGAGCATAACAGAGACGATTTATCGGAAATCATCGCGGAGAATTTCGGCGCGAACGCGACCTACGTCGAGGGATTGCTCAACCGTTATCGAAGCGACCCGTCGCTCGTGGATGATGCGTGGCGAGCGTATTTCAATGAGCTGCTCGGCGAGGCGTCGCCGCCCACGACGGCGGGCGACGGCGCGCGCGCGACGGCGAGCGGCAACGGCTCGGCGTGGCCCGTAGCGCAAGACCAAGCGTCGAGCGTCGAGCAGGCGCGCGCGCAGGCGCAGCCGAGCGGACAGGCGGCTCAGCAAACCGCGACGCCCGCGCAGCCCGCAACGTCGGGCGCGCAAGCTTCGACCGCGCCCGCGCCAGTCTCCACCGCGACGACGCAGCCCGCGCAGCAGCTGCGCGTCGAGTCGCAACCGATTCGCGGCGGTGCGCTGAAGATAGTCGAGAATATGGAGACTTCTCTGGGCGTTCCGACGGCCACCTCGAACCGCCAAGTCCCGGTCAAAGTCCTCGAAGAGAACCGCCTCATCGTCAACCAGTTCTTGAAGGAGCAGAAGCGCGGCAAGACTTCCTTCACGCACTTCATCGCGTTCGCGATCCTTCGCGCGCTCGAAAAATTTCCGCAGCTCAACGACGGCTTCGCGGTGGTTGACGGAAACCCTTCGCGCGTCCGTCGCGCGGAAGTGAACCTCGGCGTTGCGATTGACCTTGAGAAGAAGGACGGCACGCGCACTCTGCTCGTGCCGAACGTAAAGAACGCGGGCGCGCTCGGCTTCGCCGAATTCCTCGCCGCCTACGACGACGTTATCAAGCGCGCGCGTGCGGGCAAGCTCGGCATGCCCGACTTTCAGGACACGACCATCTCCTTGACGAACCCCGGCACGATAGGCACGGTCTCTTCAAATCCGCGCCTGATGGCGGGCCAATCTGCGATCATCGCGACGGGCGCGATTGAGTATCCGGCGGAGTACCACGCGATGACGCCGGAGGCTCTGTCGCTCCTCGGCATCAGCAAGGTCGTTAACATCTCTTCGACCTACGACCATCGAATCATACAGGGCGCGGAGTCGGGCGCGTTTCTCGCGCACATCCACGCGCTGCTGCTCGGCGAGCAAGACTTCTACACGCAAATCTTCCGCTCGCTCGGCATCGCGCACCAGCCTCTGCGTTGGTCGAAGGACTTCAACCCCGCACTCCTCGGCGGCGACAACGCGCGCGACCGTGTAGTCAAGCAGGCTCGCGTGCTCGAACTGATAAACGCGTACCGCGTGCGCGGGCATCTCGTCGCCGACACAGACCCTTTAAACGCGCTGCCCATCCAGTATCATCCCGAACTCGACATCGAGACTTACGGGCTTACGATCTGGGACTTGGATCGCGAGTTCATCACGGGCGGCCTCGGAGGCAAAGAGAGCGCGAGCCTTCGCGAGATTCTAGACATACTGCGCCGTGCATACTGCGGCAAGGTCGGCACGGAGTACCGGCACATACAGAGCAAGGAGCAGAAGGTCTGGATACGCGACCGCATCAGGGAAGAGTTCGTCTACCCCGAACCGCTCTCGCCGGAGACGAAGAAGGCGCTCCTCATGCGTCTCGTGCGCGCCGAGCAGTTCGAGCGTTTCCTGCACACGAAGTACCTCGGACAGAAACGCTTCAGTCTCGAAGGCTGCGAGACGATCATTCCTCTGCTCGACCAACTCGTCGAGCGCGGCGCGGAGAAAGGCGTCGAGGAGATCACGCTCGGCATGGCGCACCGGGGCCGTCTGAACGTGCTGGCGAACGTCGTCGGCAACTTCTCCGAACGCATATTCACGGCGTTCGAGGGGAGCGTCCACCCGGACTTTCCCGCGGACGAGGGCGACGTGAAATACCATCAGGGCGCTGTGGGCGAGCGCGAGACGCAGTCGGGCCGGAAGGTTCGCATAACCATCTCGCCGAATCCGAGCCACCTAGAATTCGTTGACCCCGTGGTTGAAGGGATGGTTCGCGCGACGCAGGACGCTTGGGAACTCTCAGGCTCGCCGCGCGAAGAGGTAATTGACCGCGCGCTCCCGGTTCTACTTCACGGCGACGCGGCCTTCGCGGGGCAGGGCATCGTGATGGAGACGTTGCAGCTCGCAGACCTCAAAGGCTATCGCACGGGCGGGACGATTCACATCATCATCAACAACCAGATCGGCTTTACAACGTCGCCGCAGGCCAGCCGCTCGTCCATCTACTCGACCGACGTTGCGAAGATGACGCAGCTTCCAATCTTCCACATCAACGGCGACGACCCCGAAGCCGCTTTCAGAACGTTGCGTATCGCGCTCGACTTCCGTCAGGAGTTCAACAAGGACGTGGTGCTGGACGTTATCGGCTTCCGGCGTCTCGGCCACAACGAGGGCGACGAGCCGAGCTACACGCAGCCACTCATGTACGCGCGCGTGAAGGCGCATCCGGGCGTGCGCGCCGTCTACGCGCAGCGCCTCATAGCGGAGGGCGTCGTCACGGAAGAAGAGGCCGCGCAGATGATCAAGGACGCGACCGCGCGCTACGAGGAGATACACGAGCGCGCCAAGTCAATCGTCGCGCGGAAAGAGCCGAAGAAGCAGTTGCCGCCGCCCATAAAGGAAGAGGACGGCTCGGAAGTAATAGAGACGCCCGTCGCGGCTGAGGTCATACGCGACATCGCGCACAAGATTGCGGTCGTGCCCGAAGGCTTCCACATCAACCCGAAGATGGTCAGCCAGCTAGCGCGCCGCGCGAAGATGGGCGAGGGGCAGACGCCGCTCGACTGGGGCTTCGCGGAGCTGA
>DASQLL010000117.1:0-4332 GCA_035630035.1 Pyrinomonadaceae bacterium
CCGCGCGGTCGTGAGCGGGCTGGTGAAGGATTCGAGCATCCCCTCGCTCGTCGGGCGCCGCTTCCTGCTCACGGTCGAGGACAACGGGGACAACAGCAAGGAGCCGGACAGGCTGACTTGGGGCCTCTACGCGCCGACCGACAAGGATTGGACGCCCTCGGACGCCGAGTGGGAGAAGGACCCGGGCGTCGGCCTGACTTGGTGGGCAACCGACGCCGAGGTGAGGGACGACGCGGGCTACGCGATGCCGCGCGACGAGACCGTTGACGAGCAGACCTTCGCGCTCCCGGCATACGCCTTCGTCGAATTCGACAACAACGCGGGCGACATCGTCGTCCGACCATAGCACTCCCGGGGCGGCGCGTTTTCGTCTGCCATACTCTCTCCTTTATTTAAGCTCTCGCAAAACAGATGCTCGGCTTGAAACTAAGAAGCGCCTAACGTCCGAATTGACCGAGCGCGCATTCAATGAACCAAGCCTTCAATATCTCTCGATGCTGGCGCGGGCTCAGAGCATTCAAGCGACATCAACACTGAACTACTCTTGAGCCTCTCATGATTCAAGACAGTTGATTCAAATCTTTAACCTAACCATTCAACAGAAGCCTAACGCTCCAGACTCAACACCAGACCACGCAAGCGGCTGGGCTTCAGGACGCCGCTCGAATGCTTTAACGAACCTTAGTCAGTGTTGCACTTCATAGTTGATGTCAGGCAGCCCTGACCGAAGCCGCTCACCCCCTCACCTCCTTGCAAAAGACCACCTCGGCTTGCTCTTGGATGTTCTCGATTATTCCTGAAACCCGATACCCCCTGCGGTTGAGTAACCGCAACATCGGAAGATTATCGCTCTCCGTTGAGGTAAAGAGTCTGTCGCCATCACAGATGCCTTCGACGTACTCCAGCAACTCGTTTGCGAGCCCTCGCCGGCGGAACTCTGGACTGACGCACAGAAATTGGATGAAAGGCTTCAGGTAGAAGCAGTGATTAAAGACAACGTAACCGGCGACCCGCCCTTCTTCGAGCGCGACAAAGCATTCACCGCGCCCGACGTCCGCACTCCGGTCGCCAGCGAAGATGTCAAAGGAGTAGATCGCTTCCAGATCACTGGGCGTGGCTTTTTTGATTGTCGCCACAGCTTATCACCTCTCGCAATGCGAAGCTGTCTAACGCTCGGCATCACCCGCGCCCACATTCAACGTGCATGAGAGACATCGTGAAGGGGCGTCGGGTGCATGCCGTTGGGCGGCTCGCTGCCAGCACTCTCTTCGAGCGACTTCCTCAGGAAGTACCGCCTGTGCCCCGGTGGGAAATCAACCAACTCCCCGAAGACCTCATACCCAAGACGCTCGTAGAACGGGAGCGCCTGGAAGCTGAACGTGTCGAGGAATGCGGAGCGGCACCCTCTCGTCACGGCCTCCCGCTCCGCCGTCGCCATGAGTTTCCCGCCGGAGCCGCGCCCGCGCAGCGAATCCTTCACCCACAGGGCGTCAACGTGCAGCCAGCCCCAGTAGACCTCCGCCAAGAGGCCGCCCACGACCTCGCCGCCGGGGTCGCGGAGAAGGACAGTGAAGCTCGTATAACTGGCGTCACCGGTTTGAGACCCGTTGTAGCCAACGAGGCCGTCGATTACTTTGCGCCTCTCTTCTTCACTAGGCTGACTCTCTACTGTAATCGTGAGTTCGTTCATATGTGATGGTATGTGAAGGTTGTTCAAGTTAGCCGCCCAACTACTATTGTGCCGAATGATTCGGCCTAACTCCGTAATAGAGCATGAAAAGCCGAATATTTTTACGACTCGCCCCCCTCGCGTGTATAATGCTCACACCTCGCGCCAGAACTCAACAACTTTCCCTCGCCTCACAACTATGGACAAACCTAAACTACTCGACCGCGTGCGCTCCGTCGCCAGGGTTCGCCACCTCAGCCTAAGAACCGAGCAGGCTTACTCGGACTGGATCAAGCGCTTCGTCCTCTTCCACAGAAAACGTCACCCCTCAGAGATGGGCGCGGAGGAAATCCGCCTCTTCCTCTCGCACCCGGCGGTGGAGGGGCGCGTCTCGGCTTCCACGCAGAATCAGGCGCTGTGCGCCCTCCTATTTCTCTACCGCGATGTGCTCAGTATAGAGCTACCCTACGTCGAGGGGATCGAGCGCGCAAAGCGCCCCGCGCCACTATAGGCACACAAAACGGGCGACTCTATTTTAGAGCCGCCCGCAGGTTATTGCATTCATTTAACTGGGAGGCAGGGACTCGAACCCCGATAGCCAGATCCAGAGTCTGGAGTCCTACCATTGGACGACCTCCCAAGCTGGCGCGACGTTAAATTTACGGATGGAGGCGTCGGTTGTCAAATGCGTCGAGGTGACATTTCAAGCCCGTCAGGGCGTGCTTATCGCGGCGCTTTACAGTCTCACAATTCGTTTGGCCCGCCGTCTCTTGCTTCGGCACGCCGCCGGGGGCAAAATGCGTTGGCGGCTCGCGAAACGAGCCTTAGAATGTCGGCAAGACACATTCCCTCGCGGGCTTTTGCCGCTCAGTTTCAGTATCCGAGGACACCTTAAAAATGAGCGAGAACGAACGGCGCTCGTCTGAAGCCGCCGCGAGTGACCTAGAGCGGCTGCGCCTCGTCGTCGCCGAATGCGAGGCGAGGCTGACCGAGTTCGCGGAGCTTGCCGCGAGCGTGCGCCACGAGATCAACAACCCCCTGACCGGGCTGCTCGGACAGGCGCAACTGCTCCTGCGCGAAGACCTGAGCGACTCGGCTCGACGCCGCGTGGAGACCATCGAACAGCTAGCCAACCGAATCCGCGACACCGTGGCCTCTCTGCGCGAGATTCAATTGCCCAACCCCGTCACGAGAGGCGGCGAGGGTACGGACGACAACCCGCGTCGCTGAATCTTACGTCCCCGGCATTATCCTCCGCGCCGCCTAAAGTCAACGCGCCCGCACGTCTTCGTAAAAGACGTGCGGGCGCGTTGATGATAAGGATTAAACCGGGGCGGCTAGACGACTGCCTCTTCTTCCTCTTCGACGAGATAAGGCGACGCGGCCTTCGTCGGCTCGTCTCCGTGCTGTTCGAGTATGGCCTGCACGATGGGCAGGCTAAGCGTGTGGTTTTTCGAGATGCCGGGGACGGGCTTGCCCTTAGCGTAGACGGCGTGCCGCCCGTGCTCTTTGTACCACTCGGCGAGGCCCGCGGTCTTGTGCATGTTCTCGATTATCTGCCGCCAGCCGACGCCCGTGTTGTAGGCGCAGAAGGAAATCTCGCCTTCCTGCGTGCCGTAGGGGATGACGCACATCTCTGTGCGTCGGAAGTCGTAGTTGAAGAGGTCTTGAAACCACATGCCCTCGACGCACAGCACGCGCCAAACGTCCGAAGGGTCGTTCGTTTCTCGCGCCTTCATGCGGTCGTTGCGGTCGGAGTTCGAGTTGGCCGACGAGGGCTTGAACAGATTGATGATCTGCGAGACGGGGAAGCCTTCGGGCGCGCGCTCAGGCTTAAAGTTTCGCATGATCGCCATTCCGAGCTGCGCCATCGTGAGTTTTTTGCCGCGCGCCGTGTCAGTGATGACGGCCACATCCTTCATGAACTGCTCGTAGTCGAAGAAGTCGAAGAGCGACTTGAACTCGCCGGTCTGGCGGTTGACTACGGCGAGCGTGAAGATGCCGCAGTTCGGGTGGCAGTTACACGAAGACCATCCCCACGGCGCGTCCGCGCCTTGCAGCATGTCCATCACCGAGGTGAATGCCGAATAGGAAGAGAGAGGGAACCAGTCGCGCAGAGACTTCATGCGACCGCCGAGCTGCGTCTCCAAATCCTCGGCCATGCCCGCGAGCGTGTAGCGCTGCTGCTCGCGTACGTTGTCGGGCACGTCTTCGTCGCGGCCCGTGAAGGAGACGGGCTGGAAGGCTATGGTCTGAACCTTGTCAATGTTCTTCGCCGCGAACTCGACTATCTGTCCGATGGCGTCGTTGTTGATGGTGTTGACGATGGTCGTGACCAAAGTCACCTTGATGCCGACAGACGCGAGGTTCTCAATCGCGCGCAACTTTACGTCGAAGAGGTTGCCGACGCCCCGGTGCTTGTTCTTCTCTTCGCTCACGCCGTCGAACTGCAAATAGACGCCGTGCTGGCCCGCGGCCTTCGCGGCCTTGCAGAACTCTATGTCTTCGGCGTAGCGGATGCCGTTGGTGGCGGCGAGTATTCGGTAGAAGCCGACCTTCTTCGCGTAGGCGACCGCGTCGAGGAAGTAGGGCGAGAGCGTTGGCTCGCCGCCGGAGAAGAGAATGATGATCTGGCGTCGCGGCTTGAAACTGATGGCACGGTC
>DASQLL010000118.1:0-5409 GCA_035630035.1 Pyrinomonadaceae bacterium
CGCTCGTGCGCCCCAATTTCCTGTGTGCGTTTAAGTGTCGCATAACTTTATGAGTGATAAGTGATGAGTGATAAGTGATGAGTAAAAGCTTTGCTCTTATCACTCATCACTTATCACTCATCACGGTCTTTATTCTTCTTCTTCGTCGTCGTCCGCAAAGTCGCTGAGGTCTTCGCCGCCGCCGGTGCCGGGGATCGGGTTGCCCTGCTCGTCGAAGGCCATGCCGAAATCTAGGCCCATGCCGTGCAGGATTTCCTTGATCTCGTTCAGAGACTTCTTGCCGAAGTTCTTCGTCGCGAGCATCTCGCGCTCCGAGCGCTGAACGAGGTCGCGTATCGTGCGGATGTTTGCGTTCTTCAGGCAGTTGTACGAACGGACAGAAAGCTCAAGCTCGTCCACCGAACGGTCTAGCACGTCGTTGCGCGGCAAGGGCGGGCGCTCGATGTTCTGGTAGGAAAGCTCGTCCATGTCCTCCTCGAAGTTGATGAAGATCTGCATGTGATCCTTTATCAACTTCGCGGCAAGACCGATGGCGTCGTCGGGTTTGACGCTCCCGTCCGTCCAGACCTCGATGGTCAGCTTGTCGAACTCGGTGTTCTGGCCCAACCTAGCGGCCTCGACCGTGTAGTTGACCTTCTTGACCGGCGTGTGGACGGAGTCAATCGGGATGTAACCGAGCGACAAGTCCTCGTCGAAGTTGCGCTCGGCGGGGACGTAGCCGCGCCCGCGCTTGAGACGCATCTCGATTGTGAGCGAGCCGCTCTCGCTGACCGTGGCGATGTAGACCGAGGGGTCTAGGATTTCCACGTCGCCGTCGGCTTCGATGTCGGCGGAGGTGACTTCGCCCGCGCCGTCGCGGTGAATCGTCAGGGTCTTCGCCTCAGTCCCGTGCAGCTTGAAAGGAATCTGCTTGAGGTTGAGTATAACGTCGGTCGCGTCCTCGACGACGCCGCGGATCGAGGAGAACTCGTGCTCGACGCCCTCGATCTTGACTGCGGTGATGGCCGCGCCCTCAATCGAAGAGAGGAGCGCGCGCCTGAGAGAGTTTCCGATGGTCGTGCCGAAGCCGCGCTCGAACGGCTGGGCCGAGAAGCGACCGTAACGCTCGGTCAAAGTCTCGCCCTCGACGGCGAGGCGGCGCGGCATCTGAAAACCTGTCCAGAGGCTGTGTTGTTCCATTGCCATAATCTTCGATAACCTTCGTATGAAAAGCGCCCGTGAATGCGGCGACACGCGCCCCCGCCGTCCGCCGTCGCGGGCTGAAAAGGGGGGCGCGCGTGCATCCGCGCTGTCTTGCGTTACTTGCTGTAAAGCTCGACGATGAGCTGCTCGTTGATCGAGCGGTCAATGTCGGCGCGAACGGGCTGCGTCACGACGCGCGCGCTCATCTCGCCGCCGTCGCCGGGGGCGATCCAGTTTGGACGCCCGCGACCGCCCGCGGTCTGCCAAGCGCCCTCGACGTGCGCGTTCTTGCGGCTCGCCTCTTTGACGTTGATAGTGTCGCCCGGCTTGACCTGAAATGAGGGGATGTCAACCTTGCGCCCGTTGACCTCGATGTGCCCGTGGTTGACGAGCTGCCGAGCCTGTCGGCGCGACGTGGCGAAGCCCGCGCGGTACACGGTGTTGTCGAGACGGCGCTCAAGCAGCGTCAGAAGGTTCTCGCCCGTGATGCCCTTCATGCGCGCAGCCTTCTCGAAGTAGTTGCGGAACTGACCTTCGAGGACGAAGTATATGCGCTTGACCTTCTGCTTCTCGCGCAACTGTAGGCCGTAGCCTTGCAGCGCCTTGCCGCGGCGCATCGAGTTGCCGTGCTGTCCGGGCGGCTGCGTGCCGCGCTTCTCAATCGGGCAGGACGACTTGTAACAGCGGTCGCCCTTCAGAAATAATTTTGCACCTTCGCGGCGGCACAGACGGCACACCGCACCACGATACCTAGCCACTTCGTTTTGCCTCCAGTCTAAATGTCAGACGGAAAAGTTTACAGACCACACGCCCCGCGCGCGGCCCTTCGTCCTTTGATTGCGGATTGCGGAATTCGGATTGCGGATTATAAGCAGCGTAGCTTTCATCAATCCGCAATCCGAATTCCGCAATCCGCAATGTACTAAACTCTGCGCCGCTTTGGCGGGCGGCAGCCGTTGTGCGGGATGGGGGTCGTGTCGCGTATGATGGTGACGCGAATCCCCGCGCTGTTGATGGCGCGTATGGCCGACTCGCGTCCGCCGCCCGGCCCCTTGACGCGAACCTCGCACTGCTGCATGCCTGCGTCTTTGGCTTTCTGCGCGGCCTCGTAAGCGGCCTGCTGCGCGGCGAAGGGCGTGCCCTTGCGCGAGCCGCGAAAGCCACGCGCGCCCGAAGACGACTGCGCGATAAGGTTGCCTTCCGTGTCCGTGATCGAGATCATCGTGTTGTTGAACGACGCAGCGATGTGCACGATCCCGTTCGGAATGTTCTTTCGTTCCTTCTTGCGGAAGGTCTTCTTCTTGCCTGCGGTCTTTCCTGTTGTCGCTTTTGCCATGGGTACAGTTTTCAGTTTTAAGTTTTCAGTTTTCAGTGGCGGCCTCCAGCGACGTGCTGAAAACTCAAAACTGAAAACTGAAAACTGATGTTACTTCTTGCCCGGAGCCTTCTTCTTGGCGACCGTGGCGCGGCGCGGGCCTTTGCGCGTGCGCGCGTTGGTGTGCGTGCGCTGTCCGCGCACGGGCAAGCCGCGGCGGTGACGCAGGCCGCGGTAGCAGCCGATGTCCATCAGACGCTTGATGTCCATCTGGACACGCTTGCGGAGGTCGCCCTCAACCTCGCCCTGCTCCTCGATGGTCTGGCGGATGCGGTTCACCTGCGCCTCGTCCAGATCGCGCACACGTATGTCGGGACTCACCTGCGCCTCCTGAAGTATGGAGGCCGCGCGCGAGCGACCGATGCCGTAGATGTACGTCAGGCCGACTTCGATCCTTTTATTAACCGGAAGGTCAACGCCTACTACACGAGCCATTTCAGTTCAATCTCCGAAAAACAGTTTTCAGTTTTGAGTTTTCAGTTTTCAGTCTGTTCTCAGCCGCAAAGCGCATACTGAAAACTCAAAACTGAAAACTGAAAACTGTTTACCCCTGACGCTGCTTGTGCTTGGGGTTCGTGCAGATCACGCGCACCACGCCCTTGCGGTGGATGACCTTGCAGTTGTCGCACATTTTCTTTACCGAAGCTCTTACCTTCATTGAGTCCCACGCCCCTTTCGGGAAACTTCCGGCCCACAATCATCTCTATCTAAAACTTGAGTAGACCGGCAAACTGCGAATAATAACACGCTTAACGCTCATTTCCAAACCGCGAGCGCCGCCCGCTGTCAGGCGTTTGCCATCTCGGCCTGCGGCACGCTTTCGGTCACGCGGGTCAGCACTTCCGGCCCCTCTTCGGTGATGGCGACGGTGTGCTCGACGTGTGCGCTGGGCTTGCCGTCGAGCGTGACGACCGTCCAGCCGTCGGCGAGCGTCTTCGTTTTGTGCGTGCCTATGTTTATCATCGGCTCGATGGCGAAGACGTAGCCTGAGCGTAAGCGCGCGCCCGTGCCCGGTTTCCCGTAGTTGGGGATTTGCGGGTCTTCGTGCATCTTCCGACCGATTCCGTGGCCTACATAGTCGCGCACGATGCCGTAGCCGTGCGCCTCCGCGTGCTGCTGCACGGCCCAGCCGATGTCGCCCAAGTGCCTGCCCGGCCAGCACTGGTTGATTGCGCGCGCGAGGCATTCTTCCGCCACGCGTATGAGCTTTAGAACGTCCTCGCCGACGTTGCCGACGGGGACGGTCGTCGCGGTGTCGCCGACGTAGCCTTCGAGCGTCACGCCGCAGTCGAGCGAGAATATGTCGCCGTCCTTCAGAGCGTAGTTCGACGGGAAGCCGTGAACGACCTGCTCGTTGACGGACGCGCAGATCGAGAACGGAAAGCCGTGGTAGCCCTTGAAGGTCGGCAGCGCGCCCGCGTCGCGGATCATCTTCTCCGCAGCCATGTCCAGCTCAAGCGTCGTGACGCCGGGCCGAATCATTCGTCGCAACTCCTCGCGCACCTCGGCCACGAGCCGCCCCGAGGCGCGCATCTTCTCAAGCTCTCTTCTGGACTTTCCGATAATCATTCGCTGGTGAATGGTAAATGGTAAATGGTAAATGGAAACTGCTTTCGTCCATTCACCATTTACTATTCACCTTTTACTGCTTTTTCAACGTCCGGGTAAATATCTTCGGGGTCGCGCGCGCCTTCAACGCGGCGGAGGCGGCCCGCCGCGTCGTAGTAGTCGAGTATCGGCTGCGTGTCGCGCTGGTAGGTCGCGATTCGCGTCTTAATCGTCTCCGCGTTGTCGTCGGCGCGTTGCTTGAGCTTCGACTCCGGGTGCAGGTCGCAGACCTCGTCCGATTTGGGCGGCTTGAAGTGTATGTTGTAAATCTCGCCGCATACGGGACAGGTGCGCCGCCCCGTCACGCGCTTCTCCAAAACGTCGAAGGGCACGTCCACCAAAACCGCGAGCAACTCGTGCCCCTGCTCGGCGGCGAGGGTTTCGAGCATCTGGGCCTGCGGGATCGTGCGCGGGAAGCCGTCGAGTATGTAGCCGCCGCGCGCGTCCTCCTGCCCTGTGCGCTCGCGGACGACGCGTGCGGTCAGCTCGTCCGGCACGAGCGTGCCCGAAGCGAGAATGGGGCGCAGCTCTTCGGCGAGCGGCGACTCGCTCTTCAGGATCGCGCGGAACATGTCGCCCGTGGAAATCTGCGGCAGCCCCAGACTCTCCTCCAGCATACGCGCCTGCGTACCCTTGCCCGCGCCCGGCGCTCCCATCATGACGATTATTTTTGACATAAGAATTGGGGTTTGGGTGTTAGGTATTAGGTGCTAGTGAAAACCAAAACCCAGCACCCAACACCTAGCCCCCTCTTAGCCTCTACGTCCGCGCAGGCGGCTGCCCGGCCCGAAGAAGCCTTCGTAGTTACGCATGACGAGCTGAGCCTCGATCTGCGCGACGGTGTCCATCGCGACGCCGACGAGGATCAGCAGAGACGTTCCGCCGAAGTAGAACTGGTAGCCCATGCCGCGCGGAACCCAGCCGAGTCCGGGCGTGCTGGTGACGAACTCTTCCATACGCACGCCGACGAAGGGCAGTCGCCCGACGTTGAAGCCGCTCAGCATTATCTGCGGGATGAGCGCGACGACGACGAGGTAGATCGCGCCCACGGTCGTCAGGCGCGTTAAGATAGTGTTCAGAAACTCCGCCGTGTTCCTGCCCGGACGGATGCCGGGGATAAAGCCGCCGTGCTTACGCAGGTTGTCCGAGACCTCTTCGACGTTGAAGATGATTGTGATGTAGAAGAACGTGAACAGCACGATCATCGAGGCGAAGAAAAGTTCGTAGTACGGGTCGCCGCCGTG
>DASQLL010000119.1:0-3117 GCA_035630035.1 Pyrinomonadaceae bacterium
TGGCAGAACGCCCATCCCTACGAGGTTCGAGCGATGTATGCGCTCGAAGCTCTCCGCGATGACGGCCTTGATGCCCAGAAGGCGCGTCCCCTTCGCGGCCCAGTCGCGCGAGCTTCCCGTGCCGTACTCCTGCCCCGCGAAGACGATGAGCGGGACGCCCGCCGCCTGATAATGCACCGACGCATCATAAATCGGCATCTGTTCGCGCGTCGGCATGAGCGCGGTCAGGCCGCCCTCCGTGCCGGGCAGCAGAAGGTTCTTGATGCGGACGTTCGCAAACGTCCCGCGCACCATCACCTGATGATTGCCGCGACGCGAGCCGTAGGAATTAAAGTCCTGCTCTTCGACGCCGCGCAAAAGAAGGTATCTTCCCGCGGGCGACTTCGCCTTGATAGCGCCCGCGGGCGAGATGTGGTCGGTCGTCACGCTATCGCCGAATATGGCGAGCGGGCGCGCGCCCTTGATGTCGCAGAACTGGCCGGGCTGCATGCTGAACTTCACGAAGTAGGGCGGCTCCTGAATGTAAGTTGACTGCGAGTCCCACTCGTAGACCTCGCCCGTGACCGAGGGGATGTCGTTCCAGAGCGGGTTGTCTTCGGCGAAGTCGCTGTAAAGCCGACGGTAGGTTTCGGGGTCGGTCGCCGCCTGCAACACGCCTCCGACCTCTTCGAGCGTCGGCCAGATGTCGCGAAGGTAAACGTCCTCGCCGTCCTTGCCCTGCCCCAGAGGCTCGGTCGTCAGATCAACGTTGACGCTTCCGGCGAGCGCGAACGCGACGACGAGCGGCGGCGACATCAAAAAGTTCGCGCGGACGTTCTGGTGAACGCGCGCCTCGAAGTTGCGGTTGCCGGAAAGCACCGACGCCGTGACGAGATCGTGCTCGTTTATGACCGCCTCGATGCGCGGGTCGAGCGGCCCACTGTTGCCGATGCAGGTCGTGCATCCGTAGCCGACGATGTTGAAGCCGAGTTTGTCGAGGTATGGCTGAAGGCCGGTCTTCGCGTAATAGTCCGTGACGACGCGCGAGCCGGGCGCGAGCGAGGGCTTGACCGTGGGCGGAATCGTGAGGCCGCGCTCGACCGCCTTTTTCGCGAGCAGCCCGGCGGCGAGCATGACGCCGGGGTTCGACGTGTTCGTGCATGACGTGATGGCCGCGATGACAACGTCGCCGTGACCAAGCTCGGCCTCGCCCTGCGATGGAATTGGAAACTCCGCGGTCGGCTCTTCAAAGTCAACGCGGTCGGGCGTCGGGCGGTTGTTCATCATCTCGATTTCCGTAAACGTGCTCGTGTTCTTCTCGCTCAAAGAACCGGGGCCGCTGACGGAATCGGTCGCGTGCAGGATGGGCGCGGACTCCTGCTCCTGTGCGCCGCCGCCCGCGAGGACAGCGCCGGTGATGACGGGCAGAGAGCGCGCGACTTCGCGCACCTCGCGGTTGAGGTCAACGTGGAAACGCTCGCCCAACTGCTCCGCGGGGCGGTTGTAACCGTTCTCGCCCGCGGGTTTTGAGAGGAGACTCGTGAACGTCTCCTTCAAGTCCGCAAGCTCGATTCGATCCTGCGGGCGCTTCGGCCCCGCGACGCTCGGCCCGATTGAAGAGAGGTCAAGCTCAAGAAGCGTGCTGTAATCAATCTCGCCCGCGCGCGGAATGCCGAACAGCTCCTGCGCCTTGAAGTACGCGCGGAAAATTTCGACGCGCTCCTCTTCGCGGCCCGTCGCGAGAAGGTATTCGCAGGTCTTCTCGTCCACGGGGAAGAAGCCCATCGTCGCGCCGTACTCAGGGGCCATGTTGCTTATTGTCGCGCGGTCTGCGACGGGGATGCTCGACGCGCCCTCGCCGTGGAACTCCACGAACTTGCCGACGACCTTCGCCCTGCGAAGCATCTCCGTCACGCGCAGCACGAGGTCTGTCGCCGTCACGCCTTCGTTGAGCTTCCCTGTCAGATTTACGCCGACCACGTCCGGCGTCAGGAAGTAGACGGGCTGTCCCAACATCGCCGCTTCGGCTTCGATTCCGCCGACGCCCCAGCCGACGATGCCGAGTCCGTTAATCATCGTCGTGTGCGAATCCGTGCCGACGAGCGTGTCTGGATAGTAGACGCCGTCTTTCTCCATCACGCCGCGCGCGAGGTATTCGAGGTTGACCTGATGGACGATGCCTATGCCGGGCGGCACCACGTTGAAGCTCTGAAACGCCTGCATGCCCCACTTCAGGAATTGATAGCGCGAGCGGTTGCGTCGAAACTCCGTCTCCATGTTGAGCCGGAGCGCGTCGGGACTGCTCCAGAAGTCAACCTGCACCGAGTGGTCAATGACGAGGTCAACGGGCACGAGCGGCTCGATGATCTTCGGGTCGCGATCCATGCGCTCGACAGCCGAGCGCATCGCCGCGAGGTCAACCAGAAGAGGCACGCCTGTGAAGTCTTGCAACAGAACGCGCGCGACGTTGAAGGGAATCTCCTCCGTGCGCTCCGCGTTGGGTTGCCAGTTCGACATCGAGCGCACGTCCGACTCTTCGACTACGCGCTCGTCGAAGTTTCGCAGCACGGATTCGAGGACGATGCGAATCGAGACGGGCAGGCGCGCGACGGGGCCGACGCCCTCTTGTTCGAGCTGCGGGAGCGAATAAAACTGCCCCGTCTTCCCTTTTTCCGTCGTGAATGTTTGCAGAGTGTTGAAGAGATTATGTGCCATCTTGGTTCTCAAAAGGGAGCGCGGCGCGTCGCAGCTTTAGACCGCGCGATTCTCCCGCGTGCGAGAGACGTTCGACTGATGTGTGTTGACTGCTAAAGATTACACTCCAGTTTAATTTCGCGTCCCGCAATCGTCAAGCAACAGCCCAACAGGGACTTCGCAACAGGCTCGCTGTTTGCCCGGCTTGCGAATCATTGTTATATTGAACGCACTAAAGACAGCAGCCGACAAGTGAAGTTTTAGAGGGCCTGAGTTTCTCGACTTCAGGCTTGAAATCATTCCGAAGACGCGGAGGATTCGAGATGCCGAAGAAGACGCCGGAGGAGTTCGAGTACCTGAGCAACAATCCAGATGTCGTGCCCGATCCTGAGATCGAGCAGTTCATGGAAGAGGAGATTGCGCGCGCGCCGAAAGACCCCGGCC
>DASQLL010000120.1:0-7492 GCA_035630035.1 Pyrinomonadaceae bacterium
AAGCCAGCGGCGATCCAGTATGTCGCCGACGCGCCGCTCGAACGCGCTCCGGTCTCCGATGTTCGGGCGTCCGACGTGCAGGGCTTCGTCGAAAGCGGGGCTGCCTCCGAAAACGGCCAGATCGCTCAGCGTGGATTTGTCTCGCATCTAGGACTTCTTTCTGCAAACCAGCAGGAACAGGTTTATCTGGACGCCGTAGTAGTTGTCCCGACACAGTCCTACTGAGAACGAGTCGAAGCGCGACGAGAAGGTCTCGACCAGCTCCTCCTCGGTGTGGAATCGCCTGAAGATGTAGCCGTTCCTCAAGCCCCAAGGGTCGTTGCGAATCTCGACGTGGCCTTCGTCCAGTTCGGCGCAACCGTCGAAGATGGAGCTTCCGGCTTCGGGCAGTGTGGCGAGCAGAATTCCGCCGGGCTTCAGAACGCGGCTGTACTCGGCGAGGTTGTCCGAGAAGCTCGTGCCCTTGTCCACGTAGTAGCACGACGAGGACGCGAGCGCGTAGTCGAAGAAATCGTCGGCGAAAGGGATCGCGGAGTTCTTCCCCAACTTCAGCGCGGCGTCTATGCCGAGCGCCCGCGCACGTTCAAGTCCGAGCGCGATTATCTCCTCCGTGATTTCGACGCCGTGGATTCGGAAGCCGCAGTTGTCGAGCAGCGGCCAGTTGCGCCCATCGCCGAAACCGACATCGAGAATTTTCGCGCCGCGGTACTTGCTCTTGTCGAGGCTGAGCCGCGGGTAGTTGCCCAGAAGCGTTCGTATGACCCACTCCGACGGGTAGACGTGCGCCGGGTTGTGGCTCAAGTGGAAGGCCGTGTAGGACTCTTTAACGTCTTCGACCGTCATCCCTCGCCCCCCCAAGAGGCGGTCGCGTAGCCGAACCCTTCGGCTCCGAACCCGTTGCCGTTGTAAAACAGAAGATGCTCGCCGCCGGCTGCGACGGCGCACGGATAAGTGACCATCTTCGAGTCCCAACCGTCATCGGACACATCTATCCCTGACAGTTGGTCTTGTCGCTCCCAGTCGAGCAGGTTCGCGGAGCGCGCGTAGCCGATGCGGTATGCGTCCGCGCCGTCGCGGAAGTCGTCGCTGCCGCGATAACAGAACCACATGTGGTGGATGCCGTCGCGCGTGATGACGGCGGGACGCGCGACGGCCTCGCGTTCGTGCTTCGGACGCACGCAGACGCGATCCGTCTTCCTCCACTCAACGCCGTCCTCGGACAGCGCGTGCTTGATGTGGTAGACAGGCTCTTGTGTGTCGTTCACGCGCAGCCAGTCGAAGACCTCTGTGTAGAACATGTGGAGCAGGCCCTTGTCCTCGACTATCCAGAGCGAGCCGACCGAGTAAGGCTCTCTGGCCGAGCGGTCTAGCACCGGCCCCTCGAACATCTTCGTAAACGTCGCGCCTTCGTCCTCGCTGACGGCTAGCCCGACGGCGTTGTGGTACGGGACGGAAGTTCCGTGATACCAGCCGAGGTAGTAGAGATAGACTTTGCCGTCCGCCCCGCGCCGCACGTGGTTTGGCATGAGGCCGTGGTTGTCGAACATGCCGTCTCTGCCGAGTTCGAGGATGGGCTTGTCGTGAAGATAGAGGATGCGTTTCGGGTCACGTATGTCGAGGTCAACGAAAGTCGTCAGCCCCAAGTCTCTGCGCGGGCGCGTCGCGAAATAGACGCGCAGACGGTCTTCCAGCGCCAGCGCCGTCGGCACCTGCGCGTGCGAGTTCATCCATCCGAAGTCGCCGCGCGGCTCGAACACTTTGCCTTGTTTTATCCACTTCATAGAATCTCTGTTTCGCCCTTTATGATTATGTGATCGCCTCGACCGCGTCGCCCTCCAAGTTTATCGGGACGTTGAAGGAATAGAGCGCGTAGCGTCTCGACTCGACGAACCCCGTCTTCTCCGCGAGCCTCATCGAGCCTGCGTTGTACTCGAAGCAGTCCCACGTCGGCGCGACGCCGCGGCGCAGACACTCCTTGATGAACTGCCGCGTGACGACGGACGCCAGCCCGCGTCCTCTGAACTCCGCATCCGTAACAACGTCTACTTCCGCGAGTCCGTCCGCGACCGCGGCGGCGTAGCACAGGCTCGCCACCTCGCCGTCTTTCAAGAGGCAGACGCCCAAGCTGTTCTCGACGAAGTCGGCGGCGGACGCCCAGAACCTCGAGTCGAGCTTGACGCCGAACTTCTCCGTCTTCGGGATTAGCTCGGCGGACAGAGGTTTAAGCTCGAACCCGTCGGGGCACTCCACCCGCTCGCTCAGCCACGCGGCGCGCTCCTCGCGAAATTCAAACCGCACCCTCTCACGTCTCCTGACGAGATCGCTTCCGAGCGCGTCAAGCCCCGCCTGCCAGAGCGCGGGCGGCGCGTACCACAGAAGATAAGAGGGCCTGAACGCGTCGCCCGCCGCGAGCAGTCGCGCGAGACCTTCGTCGAACTCTACTTTCCCCTCGTCGCCGAGGTAAAGCGCGAAGCCGAAGTTTGTGACGACGAACGCCGACGCGGGGCTTTCGCGCCGGTCGGCGAACACCTGCCCGCGCTGCCGCCGTTGTATCACGGCTGAGATGATGGGGAAGCACGCGCCCGCCGCGCGATAGAGCGGCAGCACGCGCGCGAACTCGTCCGACTTTAGCTCGACGCTCATCCGTTAATCCTTCGCGGCGCGGCGCGGTCTCACTTCATCTTCGTCAGGCGCAGGAACGCGTCCGAGTCGAGCCGGAACTTCTGCGTGTCCGGCGTGACGTAGACGCTCTTCGGCGCGACGTTCTTCGTGATGAGCGAACCTGCGCCGACGAAGCTCTCCGCGCCGACGGTGATCTCGTGGCCGATGGTCGCGCTGACGCCGACAAAGCAGTAAGGCTCGATGACGGTGCTGCCGGAAATCACGACGTTGCCGGCGATGTAGCAGTGGTCGCCGACCGAGGCGTGGTGGCCGACGTGGTTGCCGCTCCACAGGAACACGTCGTTGCCGACGCGCGCGCATGGCTGGATGGTCACGAATTCGAGGACGAAGCAGTTGTCGCCGACCTCGACCCCGCCGAAGTTCGACGCGCGCGAGCTGACGTAGCTCACAAGCTCGTACCCGCGCGCCTTCGCCTCCTCGTACTTGCGCGCGCGCAGCTTGTTCAGCTCCTGATAGCCGACGGCGACGAACATCTTGAAGTCGCCGGGCGGGTGCGTTCGTTCGATCTCCTCGAAGGCGACGACCGGAAGCCCCAGCTTCTCCTTCGCGCTCAGGTGCTCGCCGTCAACCGTGAAGGCGACCACGTCGTGCGGGCTGTCGTTCGTCAGGTAGAAGTATGCCTCGTCGGCAATCTTCCCCGCCCCGAAGATGACGATTTTACTCATGCCTCAAATCTTTCCTCACTGCTTCGTCTGTAGATACTTCTCCGCCAGATGCCTGCGGTCAACCTTGCCGTTCGGGTTTTTCGGCAGCGACTCTTCGCGGTGGAAGACCGTTGGGATCATGTAGCTCGGAATGATCCGCCCCAAGTCTCGGCGGACGCGCTCGCCGTCAAGCTCGTCGCGCGCGGCCACGACCGCCACGATGCGACTCAAGCCGTTGACGTTTGCGTGGAGCGCGGCGGCCTCCGAAACGTAGTCCAGACAGTTGAGCGCGGCCTCGATCTCTTCCAACTCGACGCGGTAGCCCATGTGCTTGATCTGGTTGTCGCTGCGCCCCTGTATGTAGAGCTTCCCGTCCGACGGGTCGAGCCGCGCGCGGTCGCCCGTCCTGTAAATGATCTCGCGGAACTTGTCGTTGCAAGGGTTCTGCACGAAGCTCGCCGCCGTGCGCGCCGGGTCGTTGTAGTAGCCCGCGCCGACGTTGGGGCCGAGCAGACACAGCTCGCCGGTCTCGCCCTCCGCGACGCGGCGGTCGTCTTCGCCGAGAATCAGGAAGGAGAAGTTGTCGGCGATGTGGCCGAGCGGCGGCAGGCCCTGCAAGTCGCGGAAGTCTTCTTCCGAGAGCTTGTAGCTCGAACAGATGCATGTGCATTCGGTCGGCCCGTAGACGTTGAAGAACTCCGACGAGTCCGAGTAGGCGTCGTAGAGCCGCTTCAGCTTGGCCTTCGGATAGCCCTCGCCGCCGAAGACGAAGCGGCGAATGGAGCGCAGGTTCACGCCGTCCGTCGCCCTCATGGTCTGTAGGAAGATGAGGAGCGACGGGACGGAGAACCAGAGCGTGCAACCGGCGGCGGCGACTCGCTCGACGAGCGCCAGAGGGTCTTTGACCTCCGCCTTTGAGAAGGGCACGAGCCGCGCGCCCGTCATCAGCGCCGTGTAGAAGTCGAAGACGGAGTTATCGAAGTAGAGCGGGTTGACGTTGGTCAGGCGGTCGTCGTCCTTGACGCCGAAAGTCTCACTGCCCCACTCGACGAGGTTCAGGACGTTGGCGTGCGTCATCAACGCGCCCTTCGGAAAGCCGGTCGAGCCTGACGTGAACATGATGTAGGCGGGGCTTGCGCCCGTGACGGCGCGCGTCTGCGGCAGGTCGGCCTCGTCGAACTCTTCGAGCGCGCGCGCGAACGCTTCCGAGTCCTTCTCGGCGGCTGCGATTCCGAGTTCGATGATTGCGCCTTCCGCGCCGTCGAGAAAGTCGCGCCCGGCCAGAAGGAGCTTGGGCGCGCAGGTCGAGAGAATCTTTCGCAGACGCTCTTCGGGGCTTTCAGGGTCGAGGACGGAGTAGGCCGCGCCGATCTTCAGACAGGCGATCATGCATGCGAACGTGTCGAGCGTCTTCTCGCCCGACAGGCAGACCACGTCGCGCGCGCCGACGCCGCGCCGGGCGAGCCAACGCGCCGCACGGTTGGCGTAAGCGTTCAACTCCGCGTAGCTGACCGACTCGTCCGCGCTGAACCAGATGGCCGTCTCGCGCGTGCGTCGCGCGGCCACCGTCTGGAAGCGTATGCCGAGGTTGTATTCGTACATTCGCCGTGTCTCTGCCGTTCGCGCGCCGCCGGCGGGCCTAAAGAATCAGTCCACCGTCCAGCTCGAAGACCTTGCCGTTGAAGAAGTCGTTCTCGATGACGTGGACGACGCCGTCGGCAATCTCTTCCGGCCTGCCGAGCCTTCGGAGCGGGACGCGCTTGACCGTCTCGCGCAGCACCGATTCGCTGATGGCTTCTTTGGTTGACTCGGTCTCGGTGAAGCCGGGGGCGACCGCCGCGACGCGTATGCCCATCAGGCTTAGCTCCTTCGCCCACGTGGCCGTTAGTGCGTTGACGCCCGCCTTCGCCGCCGAGTAGGCGGACTGTCCGGCGTTGCCCGCGGCGGAGACGGAGCTGATGTTGACGACGACGCCGCGCGTTCGTGTGGCGACCATCTTCTCGACGACGCATGCGGTCATGTAAAAGACGGAGCTGAGGTCTGCGGCCAGCACCTTCTGCCAAGCCGCAGGGTCGTGCTTCTCTACGCCCGACGGGCCGATGCGGACGAGCGGCGCGCTGTAAAGTATCCCGGCGTTGTTGATAAGCACGTCCGCCGCGCCGAACTGCTCGTGGTAGCGGGCCGTCGCCGTCGCGACCTGCTCGTAGTCCGACACGTCGCACTCGACGCAGCCGACGCCGCCGCGCCGCTCCAGCTCCTCAAGCCCGCGCGCGTCGAGGTCGAAGACCGTCACGCGCGCGCCCTTCTCGGTCAGCCGCTCGACCATGCAGCGACCGAGGCCGCGCACGCCGCCCGTCACGATGACTCTTTTGTCGCGCAGCTCCACGCTACTTGAGGGCGCTCCTCTCCCCCAGCACGCGCTTGATCTCGCGCACGCTCTGCATCGCTACGATCTCGTCGAAGGTGAGTTGAAGGTCGAAGGTCTGTTCGAGCGCGACGACCAGCTCCATGTGCTTCAGAGAGTCCCACGCGTCCACGTCCTTCATCGTCAAATCGTCCGTGACCAACGCCGCGGGCATCTGGAGGACTTCGGCCAAAAGGCTCTCCACCCTTCCGTCCGCCTCAACTTTTCCATCTACTTCCAATCCGAGTCTCCTCCCAGCTTCCAGTCTCTTCCGCCCGCAACACGCCTTAGCGAAACTCGCCGAGGCGATAGGCGGGGAAATAATTTGTCGGCGGCACATTCTTCGCCCGCCAGACCTCTTCGTACTTCTCGCGGTCTAAAACGCGTCCGCAGAAATAGGCCGTAAGCGTCTCCGTAGCCCACCCCTGCTTGAAACGGCTCAAGCCCGACTCGCCGCCCGACGCGCCTGCCCCGCCGCCCAAGTTGAGCCAATGAAGGCCGCGCCGCGCGAAGTGCTCGATGGCTTCACTGAACAGCGCGAACGAGGCGCGCAGCTCGTAGCCGCGCTCGCTGTAAGCGCCGAGGTGGTAGTAGGCCACGTCGCCCTGAACGTACCACAGCAGCATCCCCTCGGTCGCGCCGTCGCGCACAGCCCTGAAGGCCGCGACGCCGGGCACGCGCAACTGTGCGGCGAAGGACTCGCGCGAGAAGGCCGCGATGCCGCCGACGCCATGTCTTTCGACCAGCACGCGGTAGAGCGCGTCCCATTCGTCGAGGAAGTCCACGGGGCGCGCGCACTCTTCGACGCGGAGCGCGCCAAGCGCTTTGCGCGCGTTACGTCGGTGGTGCGCGTGCACGAAGGTTTCGGGGCGGCGTTTGAGGTCAACGACGAAGTGCTGCTTGAAGGGCGCGACTACGTCGCCGAAAGTCTCCTTCAGGCTCTCGGCGTCGTACCCGCCGAACGGGTCTGTGACCATAGCCACGCTCACAAGCTCGCCTTCGAGGGCGTCGAGGTCTCGGCGAAGCTGCGACCAGTCGCGGCAGCAAAAGACCGGGTAGCAGCCCATTGCGTCCCGGTAGTCGAAGCCCTCGACCGTGCGCTCCAAGACCCACCCGCCGGAGCGCGGCAGCAGCCGGGGCGTGCCGAACTCGGCCAGCGACCCGGCGTAAAGCGGGTGCAAGTAGCCGCTCGCCTCTTCCACAGATGTCGGGGACGGGGTTTCAACCATGCCGCTCGTCAACATACTACAGACCCCACCCCGCAATCTCGCGCTCGCTCGGAAATAATTTTAGAAACGGCCAACGCAGGCACGGAGAAAATAGAAAGCAGAAGGCGGTTGAGTTGAGCGCAACGCGGGATGCCTTCTGCCTTGTGCCCTCTGCTTACAGTCTTCCGCCTTCTGCCTTCTGCTTTCCGCCTTCTTCATCTTTGCCCCCCACGAGCAACTCAGTCCGCCACTCCAAGTGCGGCCTGACGGCCCCGACCCATTTGCCATACCACCCGCCGCGCCGATCCGAAGAGTCTTCGACGTTGAAGGCGAGGATGTCGTCGTGGCGATAGACGGTGACGCTGCGATCTTTGATGACGTAGAGATGGACGCGGTGCGTCCCGTCATTCAGCAAGTCGCCGGGGATGCGGAATGAGCTGCGGAATAGCCCCGCGGGGAAGGGCTTGCCGTCCCACGTAGGCTCTTTGCCGGAGCCTGTATTGAAGATGGGGTAGCCATCATCCGTGCTGACCAAAATGCTCAGATGCAGGTGT
>DASQLL010000121.1:0-5895 GCA_035630035.1 Pyrinomonadaceae bacterium
CGATTCCGCGCTCGACGATGTCGGCGGATAGCTCCGGCGGCGTGCGCTCTAAAGCGACGCGAACGGCGTTGACGATGGTCGCGACCGAGTCGGCAAGAGCCTCGCGCACCTCTTCGTCCGAGATGGTGATGGTCTTGGGGATGCCTTCGATGAGGTTGCGACCGCGCACGTCCATCGAGAGCGGCTCGTCGAGCGGGAAGCCCGAGCCGAGCTGAATCTTGATGGCCTCGGCGGTGCGCTCGCCGATGAGAAGGTTGTACTTGCGCTTGATGTACTGCGTGATGGCCTCGTCCATCTCGTTTCCGGCGACGCGCACGGCGCGCGAGTAGACGATGCCTGAAAGCGAGATAACGGCGATGTCGGTCGTGCCGCCGCCGATGTCAACGATCATGTTGCCGTGAGGCTCTGTGATCGGAAGCCCCGCGCCGATGGCCGCGCACATCGCTTCCTCGACCAAGTAGACCTCGCTCGCCTTCGCGCGATATGCAGAGTCTTCGACCGCGCGTCGCTCGACCTGCGTGATCTCGCTGGGTATGCCGATGACGACGCGTGGGCTGACCCACGTCTTGCCGTTGTGCGCCTTGCGTATGAAGTGCTGGAGCATCTTCTCCGTCACCTCGAAGTTGGCGATGACGCCGTCCTTCATGGGGCGTATGGCGACGATGTTGCCGGGCGTGCGGCCCAGCATCTCTTTCGCCTCCTTGCCGACCGCTTCGACTTGGTTGGTGATTTTGTTGATGGCGACGATGGACGGCTCGCTGACGACGATGCCGCTCCCTTTGGCGTAGACGAGCGTGTTGGCCGTGCCCAGATCAATTGCGAGATCGCTGGAGAAAAGACTGAAGAGTGACTTGAATGCCATTCCTTATTATTCCGCACCTCTGACTTTGGTTAATGCGCCCGCGGCGAAGCAGCGCGCGCCCGTTGGGGGCGCTCTTCCGGCGACCCGTCGAACGCGCTCCGGGCCTCTCGGTCTCCTAGTTCTCGCTCCGCGACGTGGAACGAAACTACAAAGATACAACGAAAGGGGCAAGAACGCTAACCACGGAAACCGCGGGTGGTTTACACGGGAAAAGCCTGAAACTCAGAAGCTGGAGTGTTCTTCGAGCGGGGGGTGCTTTCCGGCCAGTTCAGGATTAATGCTTTACAGCAAGAAGAGAAAATTGTCCACTACTTTTATCCGAAAACTTTTGTCCGGCGCGCTGAAGCTCTATCAGGCGGGGCGAGTCCGGGCGGGTCTGAACGCAGAAGGCGTCAACGGGCCGGCTCAGCTTCGAGCCGGCTCACGCGCTCTTCGAGGTCTTCCTGCTTGTCCTGATACTTCATCATGTCGTCGTAGTAGACGCGGAATTTGCGGCTGAGGCCGTAAACTTCGGACTCGACCCCTCCGAGCTTCGTCTCGACACTGCTCAGCCGCGTCTCAACGCTCGTCAATCTTGTCTCGACACTCGTCAGCCTTGTCTCCACATCCGTGAGGCGGGACAAGACCTGCTCCCAGATAGGGCGGGTCTCCTGCAAGCGGCGATCAACTTTGTCTTCGAGCGTGGTGAGCCGCGCGTCCATGGAGTCGAAGCGCGCGTTCATCGAGTCGAGCCGCGCGAGGATTTGTCTCACGCCGTCGTCAGGTAGCTGTTGGGTTCTGTCTTCACTCATAACCTTCCACCCCGGAGTGATTATGAGCGCTAACAACGAGGAATTTCAAGCGTCCTGCGCAGTCTCTGCGGGGAAGCGTATGCAGTTTTTGTGCGCGGCCTTTGCCTCGTACATGGCCGTGTCGGCACGCGCGATGAGCTGCTGCGGCGACTGTGCGTGCGCGGGAAATGCCGCGACGCCGAACGAGGCCGTGAGCTTTAGACGCAGGCCGCGCCCGCCCGTGAAGGTGTGGCCCTCGATGCGCTCGCGGACGCGCTCGGCGACTTGAAGGCCGCGCTCCATCTCCGTTTCGGGGAGGACGACGACGAACTCGTCGCCGCCGTAGCGCGCTACAACGTCCGTGTCGCGCACCGAGGCGAGGATGACGCCGGCCATCTCCATCAAGACGTGCGAGCCGACGAGGTGTCCGTGGCGGTCGTTGACCTGCTTGAAATCGTCGAGGTCGAGGAAGAAGGCCGTGACGCGCGAGCCGTAGCGTCGCGCGCGCTTCATCTCCGTGACGAGGTACTGGCGGAGGTAGCGCGCGTTGTGCAGCTTCGTCAAATCGTCTGTCTGCGATAGGCGCTCGGCCTCCGCGACGCGCGCGGAGTTGGTTAGCGCGGCGGCCAGAGGCAGCGCGAGCGCGGAGAGGAGCGAAGCGTCGGCGCGCGAGAACGAGCGCGACTGCGCGCCCTCGCGCACGGCTTCAAGCACGCCCGCGACGCGCTCGCCCGAAACGAGCGGGACTGCGACGGCGCGTCGCTCGCCCTCCTTCTTGCGGACGACCTCGGCGCTCAGGGCAGCGGCGCGGGCCGCGCGCGACTCCGAGCCTGCGAGCGCGAGCGCGTCGCCCAGAAGCGCGCGACGCCAGTCTGTGTCGGGCAACGCTCGCTCGCTCTGCGTCAGCCCGCGCGCGGCAAGCGGCTCGAAAGGCGCGTCGCCGTAAGGGCCGGCCTCGCCGATGAGGTAGATAGTCCAACGGTCGGCCCGGACGAGCGCGGCGAGTCCCGCGAGCGCTGCGGAGGCCGCGCCCCTCTGATCCGCCGCGAGGTGTAAGGATGCGACGACCTCGAAGGCCGCGCGCAGACGCCCGACGCTCAGGCGTTCGGGCAGAAGCATGCTCGCGGGCGCGACGACGGGCGCGCTTCCGGTCTTCTGTTCTTCAGTCGTCGCGCTCTCCTCGACCTCGCGCAGGAGCGCGGAGAGTTGCGCGGTCTCCGAGGCGACGGCGTGAAAGCCCAGACGCTTGAGCGTCGCCTCGTCTAGCCCCTGCGTCGTGCGATGCCCATTGCCGGCCTCCGTGTTCTGCCGGCACGCGACCAACGGCACGCCCGGCCACGCGGCGGCGGCGCGCGAGAGCTTCGCGTGCAACTCGGCAAGGTCAGCCCGTGCGGCAACGTAGAGCAACACGGCCAGCGGCTCGGCTTCCCACTCCGCACGGACGCGCGCGGCCTCCTCCTCGTGCGCGCCGTTCGACGCGGCGACGGGCACGGCGAGGACTCCCGCGACGCGCAAAGCCTCCGCGAGCTTGCCCGCGGGCACACCGTCTTCGCTGAGTAGGATCGCGTGCTTCATAAACTGGTGAATGGTAAATGGTGAATGGTAAATAGTGCTTGTGAGTTTGTCAGCTTGAGTTATATCTCGCACGTCGCTTTAACGACAACGACTATTCACCATTCACCATTTACCATTTACCCCTTTTTCATCCACCCGGCGGGAGCGGGAACTTGAACGAGTTACGGTTGCCCTGTGTGTCGGCGGCTTCGAGTTGTACGTCGCGCGCGGCGTGCGGGGCGTTAATCTGTAGTTGGAAGTAACCGTCGCGCGCGGCCAACGTCTCGCGTCCGGCGCAGCGCACGGTGTTGCCCGCCTGCGTGCGCCCGCGCACTATGTAGATGTTCCCGGCGACGTACTCGATCTGCACGTCCGCGACGCCGACCTCGTCGCCAGTACCGCCCTCGTTCGTGACGACGAACTTCTGCGGGTCGCTCCAGTCGCTCGCCTGCCCCGAAGACGTGACGGCCAGCACGCGCCAGAAGTAGTTGCCCTGCCGCACGTCGTCCACAGTAATCTCGGTCGCCTGTAGCCGGTCGCGCTCGATGAGCATGCCGGCGGGAACGAAGAAGGGCGAGGTGGCAATCTCGACGCGATAGTGCGCGGGCATGCCCGTCGCGGGCTTCTGCCACTTGAGCGTTACCGCCGCCGCACCGCCGCGCCGCGCCGACAGGCGCTCAAGGTTGCGCGGGGAGGCGGGCACGGGGACGGCGAGCAGTTTCTCCTTCTGCGCGATGTTGCCGCCGGGGTTGACCGCGACATACTCGCCGTTACGCAGGGTCGCAACATCGCCGCCGCTCGTGCTCGTCTCGACCGCGCCGGTCGCTACGCGTATGGCCTCGGTCTTGTCATCGCGGACGTGGAAGCTCGCGTCTGTCTCAGGCGCGACGCGGCTCTCGGTCAGTTGCGTGGCTATGATGTTGCTGGCGTCTTTGGGCTGCTGCTCGGTGCGGACGTTGATCTGGCCGCTCTCCACCGCGACGCGAACCTTCGTGCTCTTGCCGTTCTCGGCTGATGTGTTCTCGGCGATTGTGACGACCGAGTTCGGCTTGACGAAGAGGTTCGAGCCGTCGGCCAGAGTGATGCGAGCGCGCCCGTCTTCCTGCGTCTGCACGATGTCGCCGGGGAACAGGCGTGTGTCGGCGCGCGCCTGCAAGGCCTCGCGCGTGTTGGCGCGCACGACCTTCACCCCGCCTTCGAGCGAGACAAAGCGCGCGCCCGTTCGAGAGCCTGCGTCTGCGGTCGCGCCCTTGAACGGGTTGCCGTAGAGCCAAACGTATAGGCCCGCGCCCGACGCGATGATCGAGAGCGAGATGAGTATGACGACGATGTAAATGAAGCGCTTCTGGACGACCCACCACTCAACGTCGAAGCGACTGGCTTTGGTGACCATGTGGAAACTTTCCGAGTAGAGTTGAAAAGCCGCTGGGCGAGCTTGCAAGAACGGGGCTAGGGAAGCTTCGGGCGTGAGAGAACCGCTCCCTTTTACGTGTCCGCCGGAGCTTGGCGGCCACTCAAACAACTTAACACAAGGGCAACGGCCTCTACAAGCATCACTTTAGAGCATCCGCGAAGGCTAACGGGTCAGTACCGGGAGCGTTAGCGACCGGGTGCAAACGTTCCCGACTGCTCAAGGCATGTGTCGGCCACGGTTTACCCGGTCACTACTGCTCCCGGTACTGATTTGTAGCCCCAACCGCAAGCAACGAATCACCTCCCGGATGCGTCTAAATATATATGACGATTCACGTTAGTCCGGTAAACGCTAAGACCCGCGGCCAACGATTTTCGCCCGAAATTTAAGTCGAATCGGCCAATTCCTCATTCGCTAAACGAAAAAGCTCAGAATAACGAAACGGCTACGGAGCCGGTTGCGTAAAGGGATAGTTCAGAGGGAAGTTCAGACCACTTCCTCCATAAGAAATAATGACGAATCGTACTTATCGAATTCTCGCGTTAATAATCGCTCTCTTCGCCTCGACTGTCGCGGCCAGCGCGCAGGGCAAGTCTGTGAAGACTTCCGCCAAGTCGCTTCCCGCCGCGCAGGCCGAAAAAACGGCGGACGACCCCGAGCAGTTCAGGAAAGAGTTCATCCGTGCGGCTGAGGAGTACCGAAACAGCCTGAAGGAGCTTGCCGCCTACGGCGAGCGCGACGCGCAGAAGCTTGAAGAGCAGCACGGCAAGCTGAAGGAGCTTTACACCGACGGCCTCATCGCGCGCCGCGAGATCGAAGCCAGCGACAAGGCGCTTGCCGACGCGCGCGCGAAAGTCGAGGACGTTCGCAAGCAGCTCGCGCAGGCCGACGCGACGCTTGAGGCCGCCCGCAAGCCGCCCGTTACGGTCGGAGCAGAAGCGCCGACGACGTTCATTGCGCGCGTCGAGCCTGCCTGGACGACGGGCAGCAGACAGATTGACGGACTGATTCGTATGTACGGCGCGCGCTACGGAGTTGACCCTTATCTGGTCTTCTGCGTGATGCATCAGGAGTCGCGTTTCGGTTCGAGCGCGGTCAGCCCGAAAGGCGCGCAGGGACTGATGCAGCTCATGCCCGGCACGGCTGCGCGCTACGGCGTGACGAACCCATACGACCCGGCGCAGAACATCATGGCCGGCACGCGCTACCTGCGAGACCTTCTGCGTATGTTCAACGGTCGCGTTGACCTTGCGCTCGCGGGCTACAACGCGGGCGAGGGCGCGGTGATGAAGTAC
>DASQLL010000122.1:0-6867 GCA_035630035.1 Pyrinomonadaceae bacterium
GCGCGAAGATGGACGCGCCAATAGGCGCGTTGGCGGGCAGGGATGCCCGCGCTCCCAGCTTCACGCAATTGCAAACGGCTATAGTTGTTGTTGATTATTCAGGACGGGCAGGGACAAGCCCTGCCCCTACAATCCTTGTCATCAAGTCGCAGTTAAATGCAAAGGCGAAGAGAGACGCCGGTTGCGCTATTGAGCAGCGCCGTCGGTGACGGTGAACTTGATGTCCCTGTCGCTTTCGGACAGCTTCTGATCCGAGCCGTTGTACGCCGTGACTTGCCAACGATACGTGCCCTTTTGCAGAGGCTTATCAATGCTGAATGAGGTGTCCTCGACGCGCTCGTTGATGTACGGCGACGTGAAGCTCATCTCTTCGGGGTAGATGCTGAACTTGTAGTAGGCCGCATCCGGGTACGCGTCCCATTTCAGCTCCAGATTCTTCACGCTCACCTTAGCGCCCGCTTTCGGATTGAGCGTTTTCAGATCGCCCTTGAAGAGATGTGTGGGCGCAATGAACAGAGTCTTGTCCGCGGTGATTTCGTACTTGGCCGCGCTTAGTCCCACGACGCCCGAAGTCGCAAAAACGTAGGAATCGGTGTCGAACACTTTCGCCATCAAGCCTTCATAAACCATCGGCTCGACATTAACGATAACGTACTCACCGTCTTTGTCCGTCCGCGCCGTGAAACTTTTACCGCTGCAACCGCCGAAGAACCGATTGAATTTCTCGCACAACTTAACTTCGATATTCTCGGCGGGCTTGCCGTTGTACAAGACCTTCCCCTGCACATTGCCCGTACCGGGCGCGGGCTTGATTTTCTCAACGCCCGTTACGCCACCGGCGGTCGTGGCGGGTGACGACTTGGCATCAGGCTTCGTCGCGGAAGTTGCGTTCGTTGTCGCGTTAGCCGTTTGCGAATTCTCATTGCCACGGTTACAGCTCGCAAGAGAGAGCGCAGTTAGAACGCAGATGCAAGCGACCGTCCATTTACGAAATATCATCATGTGAGCCTTTCTTTCGTGCCTCGGTAAGCTGAAAATTAGGTGCGAACCGCTCAGGCAGTTTACTGCGCTGCTCCCGGCTTCTTCGCGTCCTCGACGTTCGATAAATGTGATGCCACGACTTGCCAACGCCCATTCCTTCGCACGTAGGTGTCCGTGTATCGAGACACCTCTTTGACAGGCTTACCGTCACGCTCGTATTCCGCGACGACTCTTCCAATCAATATCACCGTATCGCCGTAATCGCGTGAGCGTACATCCTCAGTGTAGAACTGCATTTTGGGATCAGTGGCGCGGCGCGGGGCCTTAATCATAGACATGATCTGCGGCTTGGTCTGCATCCCCCCGTTCGGGAAGGTGATGGTGAAATCATCCGCCACAATGCGATCCATCGCTTCCGAGTTGTTTTGCTCGTAAGCATCCAACCATTGGCGTTCGAGTTTCCTGACTTCTTCTTCAGCTTTAGAAAGGTTTGATTGCTGCGCCTGCCGAGCGAGCGCGAAGCTGCACGAGGCAGCGACTAGCATTGCGAGAGCAATTACGCTTCTCATCAACGTTCACCTCCAGATGCGGTATCTGCACAATCATTATTTCGTGAATGGAATCGTTGACTCTTGTTCTCATGCTACGCTCGAACTTTGAGGCGCACAACTTTGAATGAGTCGGGTTAAAACGCGCGAAATCTTCGCCGGTCACTCGTAGCTCAAAGCCTCGACCGCGTCCTGTCGCGCGGCGCGGAGCGCGGGGTAGAGCGCGCCGAGCGTGCCGCCCAAGATGCCGATGAGGAGCGAGAAGGCGAGCCAGCGCGGCTCGATGTCAATGGTGAGCGTGGTTAGTCGCATCACGACGAAGCGCGCGGCGAGCGTCAGCACGATTCCCATCAACACGCCCAGCACGCTCACAATAAGCGCCTCCTGCTCGATGACCCATGCGACGCCCGCGTTCGACATGCCGAGCGACTTTAAGACGCCTATCTGCCGCGTCCGCTCCGTCACGGTCGTGTACATCGCAAGCAGTATGACGAGCAGGCTGATGACGGCGGCGACGGCGACGACGACATCAATGAAGACGTTGAGCGCGGGCACGCTCGAAGTGTAAAGCTCAGGCAGGTCGCGCGTGAAGATTATCTGATCGTCGGGGAAGGCTTGGCGTATGCGCTCGGCAATCGTCTCCTGCTCGGCTGGATTCACGGCGGAGACGAGTATCGCGGAGCAGTAGTCCTGAACGCCGACCTGCTCCTGCATCGTCGCGAGCGGAATCTTGATGCGCCCACCGCCCGGCGGCTCGTAGATGCCGACGATGGGGAAGTCGCGCCCGAAGAGCTTGACCGTGTCGCCCACCTTGACTTTGCGCTGCTCCCGCCAGAACGAGTCAACGATGGCCTCGTCGCCTCTGGCAAGCCCGCGCCCCTCGATGAGGTGAAGGCCGGAGAGCTGCGAGTATCGCTCGAACGGTATGCCGTCAATTACGCGCATGCCGAAGCCGGAGTCGCTTGTGTCCGTGTTCTGTCCGATGGGGGCGGCGACGCGCACGCCCTCGATCTTCTGTATCTCGTCGGCGCGCGAGACGGGCATCGAGAAACGCTGCGTGCCGCTAAGGCCCACGGAGCCGGAGGCGCGAACCATTATCTCCGCGCCGACTTCGGACTCGCGCCGCCCGCGCTCGCGCAAAACTCCGTGCGCCAGCCCCACCGTGAAGACGATCAGAAGGACGCCGACGCCGACGCCGAGGATGCTTACGAACGTCCGCGCCGGTCGGTGCGTCATGTTTGAGAGAACAAGATTGTCCATAACTTCGCGGAGCCTCGGATTGCGTTCGAGGACTTTTCTCAACGCGCCGGGCGCGGTGTGCTGTATGAGCATCGCGAGGCCGATGATCGCCCAGACGATCATCGAAGCCTTGCGAATGATGCCGACCGTCACGCCCGTCGCCACGGCGTAGCCGAGCGTGTGGAGTATGAAACCCGTGCCGCCCTCGTAGACGCCGATGGTCGCGGGCACGAAGCTGAACAGAAGGTTAATGACTTTCGTCAGCGAGTCAATAATGTACGCCACGCGCGCCGTAGGTTCAAAGCCCAGCATGCTGAGGACGATGAAGACCTCGGCGGCGGTCGTTATGTGCGCGAGCATGTCGCACGCGAACATCGTGAAGAACGCGCGCGGGCGGTGCTTGTAAAAGTCGTAGACGTTCTCTTCGACACGGTGGAAATGCTCGCGCTTTGCGGCGAACCAGTTGCGCTTCACGCCGCGGCGTATGAAGAAATCAACGGCAGCCGTGACCGGCATCATGTCGCTGACGACCGCGACGGAGACGAGGACGATGACGCTCGTCATGCCTGTGACGATGATGATGAGCGGGAATCGCGCCGCCCACGGCAGTTCGTAAGTCGCGAGCATGACGCCCGCGCCGGTCGAGATGAAGAGCGCGACCGAGAGGTTGTAGAGAAGGTTGTCAACGGCGAGAGCCTGTACGCCGGAGGCGAGCGGGACGCGCTTGCGTAGGATCGCGGCCTTCGTCGCTTCGCCCAGAACGGGGCCTGTGAAGGTGAAGAAGCTTATGGTCTCGCCCGCGAGTCTGGTCGTGAAGGCCTGCCAGAAAGAGAAGCGGCGATGCTCCGGCGCGACGGCGAGATACATCGAGAGTGTGCGTAGGCAGTGGCGAAAGCCCGCGACGGCGAGCAGGAGGAAGAAGCCGACGCCGACCTGACGGAGCGCGTCGAAGATCGGCTCGACGCCGACCGCGCGTATGAGCAGGATGAGAAGCCCGGCGCCGAAGACGAAGGCGAGTATGTGAAGGTAGAAGAGCCAGCCGCGACGTTTGACATCCTCGTCGGCGTCGGTCGTGAGGTGAATCTCGGCTTCGAGCAGCTCGTCGAGGTCAATGTCGGCTACTTCCGCCGCTCGCTCGACAATTGGTTCTTCGCCCGTGGGCGTCAAGGTTTGGCCTCCGGTTTCGTGTTGTCCGCAAGCGGGCGCGCTCTGTCCGCGTCATCGAAGATTTCGCGTATGACGCGACCGGGGAAGGCGCGGAAGCCCTGACGCCAGAGGGCGGGGACGGGCCGCGTGCCGTCCTCGATCTGGCCCGTCAGCGCGAGCATCGTCGGCATGAAGCTCAGGCTATCATAAGGCTCTGAGATGGCAAGGCCGCGCGGGATTCGCGTGCCGTCGCCGCCCGCGAGCATCAAGGTCGAATGGGTCGAGACGCGCAGGAACGAGCCGTGATTGCCGCCGGGGTTGAATCCGCGCACGTCGAAGTTCCAGTGGTCGTTGGCGAGTATGAGAAGGTCGCTCTCCACGAGGCGTCGCTGTCGCGCGCGGAAGCTTCGTATGAGCCGCTCGTCGTCGGATAGCCCGCTTGCTTCAAAGTCCGTCCCCTCTATGACGTGACGCGCGAACTGTTCGTGAAGGCTGACGACGGCGTTCGAGTATTTCGCGCGGTGCGTCGCTCGCAGCCACTCGATGTCCGTATGCCAGCCTTCGAGCCAGCCCGCGCGCGACGCTGCCGCCGCGGTGACGATCTCCTTATCCTCCCAAAGCTTGAGCGGCAACCCTTCGCGCCAGTCCGCGCGGTCGAAGTTGATGCGACCGACGGTGTCCTGCCGAAGATTCTTTATGGGCACATAGCGCAGGTGCAGCCCTCCGTCGTCGCGCGCGAGGACGAGCGCCTGCCGGTCGCGCCCGCCGTAGAGCCATACGGCTTCATCAACCCGTGCGTCTGTGCCGAGCGCGGCGCGAATCTCGCCGGCGGGGACGCGGACTGCGACGAAGTCAACGGGGCGATTCTCTACGCGCGTCTGGACGTTGTTGCGGACGCTGACATCGCCGAGAAGCTCGAAGTAGTTGACGCGCACGAAGCTCTTCTGCACGTCGAGCGTGCCGTCGCGGGCGAGCGCGAGGCCGCCGTGCGCGGGGCCGACGACGTAGTTTTGCAGCTCGTGGATCGTGTTGTGCTCGCCCATCGCGCCTTTCGGGATGATGTCTTCGATCTTCAAGGCGGACGGGTTGAAGCGCGCGCGGTCGAGCGCAAGCAGGTTGGCGAGCGTCTGCGCGTAGGCCGCGTACTCGCGCTCGTCGCCCGACCAAGAGTTGAGTCGCGCGAACAGGCGCATGGCCTCTTTGTCGCGCCCCGCGTCGCGGTCTTCTTTCGTCCACTTCTTTGGCTGCGCTTCTACGATTGGGCGCAGCTTCTCGATGAGACGATGAAGCGCGCCGATCTCGACCTTGAGGTCGTCGAAAGTCTTCTGCCATTCGGGACGGCGTCGCTCGATGGTCGAGAAGAGCGCGTCGGTTGCCGCGCGTCGCACGTCGGGGGAGAGGTTATCGCGCTTGAGCTGAAGCAGCAGTATGTGAATCAGGTTGATGTCGCTGTCGCGTAGCTGTATCGAGGCGCGCTCGTTGCCGTCGAAGTCAACGAGCGCGGTCGGGTAATCGGCGCTCCTGCCTTTCAGGTAGAAAGAGTCTTCTGTGGTCGTGTAGATGAGCGGGATGAGCGGGTAGATTCCCTTGAGCGAATAGCTTGCGAGCAGACGCCGCTTGGTGACGACGTGGTGGCCGCCGCCCTCCGCGCTTGCGAGGAATTTGACGAGGTTGTAGCCCTGACTGTAGACGCGCTCGTCCGTGTTCGTGCCGTGGTCTGAGACGACTACGAGCGCGGTGTCCGCTGCCAGAGGCGTCTGCTGAATCGCGACCCAGACGCGACCGACGAGGGCGTCAAGCTCGCGCAGCGCGGCGAGCTGCACGGCGCTCTCGCGGTTGTGATGCGCGGCGTAGTCGAACTCGCTCGAATACAAGTCGAGGTAGCGAATCGAAGGGTCGTTGAGCTTCTCTATCAGCTCGCGCTCCAGCTGTTCGTTGAGGATGCCGCGCGCGCCTATGCCTAGCTGCCACTCGCCGAAAAGCTCGCCGGGGCTGCGCGAGGTGAAGCGGTTCTGAATGCCGCGCTGGAGCGTCGTCCAACGCGGGCCGCGCTGGTAAAGCTGGAAGCTCGTGTAGCGCTCGGCGTATGGATATGCGTCGAGAAGGAGCGGGACGCCGATCTCGTCGAGCAGTTCCGGGCCGGGCATGTCAACGCGGGCGCCGCCGAGGTTCGCTATCCAGAAGGGTATGAAATTCAGGTAGTCGTAGGAGTGCAGCGTGTAGCGGTCGAACTCGACGTTGCCTTTGATTTGTAGGTGCTGTCCCGTGTCCAAAAGCGACCACGAAGGCACGGACAGGCTCGCGCCGCGCACGTAGAAGTTGGCGACGCGCGTCCCGCGCTCGTAGAAGACATGCTCGAACCACGGAAGGAGGCTTTTGCCGGTGCGCGCGTCGCGCTGGCGAACGAAGCGTTCGACGGTATCGTGAGGAAGACCGTCAAACTTGAGGATGACCAGACGTTTGGCCGCGGCTGCGTGTGTAGTCGAAAACGAGGAGAGCAGAATCAGAAGCGATGTCGCAGCGAAGACTAAAAAGGACGGAACGCTTCGGATGATTTGCTTCGGGACGTTGGCGAGCCGCGCGGATAACGCAATTTTAAAGTGAGCGTAAGGAGAATAGGACTCACCGCAGAGGCGCAGAGTACGCGGAGGGGGCGCAGAGGAAAGCTCAATTCTCCGCGCTTCCTCCGCGTTCTCTGCGCCTCTGCGGTGAACTGCCTGCCGCCCCACATTCGATTGAAAAGACATATTGAATCTATCTATTAGCGCGCGCCTAATCACTGTCCGACCACTGAAATGATCGCCTTCGCATCTCCGGGCGCGATGCGCTGGTCTTCGCGGAGCGCGTCGCGAAGGTACTGCGCGGTAAGAAGCCGCAGGGCTTGCTCCAGTTCGGGCTGTTTGTAGATTCGGAGCAGCGCGCTCTTGGCAGCCTCGTTGTTGATGCGGTAGAG
>DASQLL010000123.1:0-3130 GCA_035630035.1 Pyrinomonadaceae bacterium
ACCCAAGCCCGGAGCTTTACACGCGCTGGCTTCAGTCCGCCGCCTTGACGCCGTTCCTTCGCTCGCACTCGGAGAACGGGTCGAACCCGCACGAGCCTTACGCCTTCGCCCCGCAGTTCACGGACATCAACCGCGCGAGCATCGAGCTGCGCTATCGTCTGCTTCCATACATCTACTCGCTCTTCCACGAGCACACCGAGACGGGCGCTCCCGTGATGCGCCCGCTCTGGTTCGAGTACCCGAACGACGACCGCACTTATTTGATTGACGACGAGTACCTCGTCGGTCGCGATCTGCTCGTCGCGCCCATCGTCACGGAGGGCGTCGTAAAGCGGCGCGTCTATTTCCCGAAGGGCGACGCTTGGGTTGACTGGTGGACGGGGCAAGTTTACGAGGGCGGCAAGGACGCGGAAATCAGCGCGCCGCTCGAACGCCTGCCGCTCTTCGCGCGCGCGGGCGCGGTCATTCCCATCCAGCCCGTCATACAGCACACGGGCGAGATGGCGAGCGCGCCGCTCACGCTCGTCGTCGTGCGCGGCGCGGACGGCGCTGGTCACTTCTACGAGGACGCGGGCGAAGGCTACGACTACCGGCGCGGCGCGGCGCGCACGATGAACGCCGCGCAAACCGGCGACTCGCTACGCCTCTCGCGCACGGGCGCTTACAACGTCTCGCGCCCGCTCGCCGCGATTGAATATCTCGGCATCAACGCCGCGCCGCGCGAGGTTCGCGTCGCCGGTCGCGCCGTTACCAATTCAACCTTCGACGCCGCCACGCGGCGACTCGCCGTGCCGCTTCCGGCGGAGAACGTCGAGGAGATTTCGCTCGTTCCGTAGTTTTTTTATTCATAGCTTGAGCGTAGGGCAAGATGAAGTTCACCGCAGAGGCGCAGAGGGCGCAGAGTTCACGCAGAGGCTTGAGCATTCCTCTGCGCCCCCTCCGCGTCCTCTGCGCCTCTGCGGTGAGTCCAAGCCGCTTGCCCACTCAACAGATGATTGTTCTCGCAACCTTAAAGGTTAAGAAGTGATGCACGCACGAACTGAACACTACCCCGGCGCGCTCGACCGGCGACGCTTCCTCTCCTCGGTCGGCAAGGGTCTCGGCCTCGCCGCGCTCGCCTCTTCAGCGGTCGCGTCCTTGCTCAAAGACGTGAACGCAGCCGCGCGCCGCGTCGCGCGACTCTCGGCGGAAGACGCCGCGCGCGACGAGAACTTCTGGTTCGACATTCAACAAGCTTTCTCCGTCACGCGCGGGATCATCAACCTCAACAACGGCGGCGTCTCGCCGTCGCCACGCATCGTCACCGAGGCGCTCGTGCGTTACATCTGGCATCAGGAGGACGCGACCGCCTACACGATGTGGGAAATCTTAGAGCCGCAGTCCGAGACGATTCGCACGGGACTGGCAGACCTTTTCGGATGCGACCGCGAGGAGGTCGCAATCACGCGCAACACTTCGGACTCGCTCGAAGCTCTGCTGTTCGGCTTTGACCTCAAGCGCGGCGACGAAGTTTTGACGACGACGCAGGACTACCCGCGCATGTTGACGACGCTACGGCAGCGCGTGCTTCGAGACGGCATCGTCTTAAAGACTGTGAAGATTCCCGTCCCGCCGAAAACCTTGAGCGAGATAACGGCGGCCTTCGAGTCGGGGATGACGCCGCGCACGCGCCTCGTCCTCGTCTCGCACATGATTAACCTGACGGGGCAGATAACGCCCGTCCGCGAAATCTGCGAGATGGCTCGCAAGCGCGGCGTCGAAACCGTCGTTGACGGCGCGCACTCGTTCGCGCAGGTTCAGTTCAAGCGCGACGACCTCGCTTGCGACTACTTCGGAACTTCCCTGCACAAGTGGCTGCACGCGCCGAAAGGGACGGGGATGCTCTACGTCCGCCGCGACAAGATCAAAAAAGTCTGGCCGCTGCTCGCCGCGGAGAAGAGTCAGGAAGCCGACATACGCAAGTTCGAGGAGACGGGCACGCGCTCCGCCGCGCAGCGTCTCGCAATCGGCGAGGCTCTGCTCTTCCATCAGGGCGTCGGCCCCGCGCGCAAAGAGGCACGCTTGCGCCTGCTCGCGCGCCACTGGATGAACCAGCTCAAGGACGAGCCGAACGTTCGCTTCAACACGTCCTTCGACGACCACCAATCGTGCGCGCTCGCGAACGTCCACATCGAAGGCACGGAGCCGGACGCGGTCTGCGACTACTTGATGAGCCGACACAAAATCTTCGCCACGCCCATCGTCCACGACGAGTTCAAAGGCGTCCGCATCACGCCGAGCGTCTACACGACGCTCAAAGAGCTTGACCGCTTCAGCGAAGTGATGTCAGGTGTGGCGCGGAAAGGTCTGCCCGCGAAATGACGATTAAGACGAATCGCTATACCCTCAACGAACAAGAAGCGACGTACTTCGCAGACCAGTTCAAGATGGCACGGGCCGCGGCTTTGCTTGATGGTGAGGATTTCAAAGAGATTTTATTTGCTCTCGAAAGATTTGGCTCGTTTCTAATACACAAGGCTGACCCACTCAGCCAGCTTATGAGCGCGATCAATGAGGTTGCCTGCGAATCTCCTCTAGCAAAGGAAATTCCGAAGAAGCACAAATCATGGCACATTCCTTTCAGTGATCTTTACGAGATGGTGATGACAGCACGTAATGATGCGCTCCATCAAGGTGCTGTCGCGCGTCACCTCACGACCCATGCAATCGAACTGTCTATCATCTTGGAGGATGCCCTGATGGGTGAAATGAAGAAGGTCTCCTATCTCATGGTGCGTAACCCTGTATGCGCGTACTTTTGGCAGCCGATAAGTTTCGTTCGTCAAGCGATGCTGGTTAATTCGTTTTCCTATCTACCACTTCAAGTTGAGGGCGGACGCTGGACTCTCATCTCAGACCGTAAGGTCGCGCAGTATCTTCGTGTCAACTCTGACATGCGTAAAGAGAGAATGGCGAAAACCATCTCTCAAGCGCATAGTGATGGCGACTTAAAATTCGAGAAAGCAAGTTGGTGTTCCTCGGAAGATGGAACTGATAAGGCGCTGATAAAGATGAGCCACCGCCCGCTCTTGGTTCACTTACCCGAACAAAGAAAACATTTGATAGGGATTCTCTCTCCCTTCGACTTGCT
>DASQLL010000124.1:0-2595 GCA_035630035.1 Pyrinomonadaceae bacterium
CCGTCTCAATTTCTTCGAGCAGTCGCTCGCGGGCACTGAGCGCGTGAGGGAGTTCGAGCGGGCGATAGCCGAGCGGTCGGCCAGCGAAGGCGACGCGCCTTACGTCCGCGGCGATGTGTTCTTCTCGGAAGATCACGCACACTACTTAATTTTCGGCGACGGCCTCGACGGCGGCGCGGGACTTCGCGCGGGGATAGTTTACGACGCGGGGACGAGTGAGCCGGAGCAGGGGCTAGACGACTTCTGCCGCATCGTGCGTGAGATTCTTGAGGCCGCCGCGCGAAATGCGGGCGCGACGGGCGCGCAGGACGACCCGAACGGAGCGAGCGCGGCGCGGATTGAATGGCGTCCGCGCGAAGGGCATGCGCGCGAGGTCTTCAAGAGTTTCGCGGGTGAGGCAAGCAGCGACGCGTTTGCCGCGCAGCCGCGCGTCGGCAGCGCCGCCGAGCGCGTCCGCGCGGGCGAAATTCTGGAGGACGCCGGCGCACGCGGACTGCTCCAACGTCTGAGCGAGGCGCACGCCGACGGGCGCGCGGCGGGGATGCTCGCGTCGGGCGGGCGCGAGCCTGAACAGGAAGCGCTCGTTGCGAGACTCGCCGGAGCGGGACTCGTGCGGCGCGAGGTGCAGATCAGTTGCCGAAAGGACGGGCACTCGCTCTTCCGCCTGCCTTCGCCTGAGGCGCTGGCGATGGTCACTGCGAGCAACGCCGTGTGCAGCGAGTGCGGCGCGGCAGTCGCCGACGAGCGCGCCGAAGAGCTTGTCACGCCGACCCCGCTCGCGAAAACGATCCTGAGCGACGGGGCTTGGCTTGTAAACAGCCTCCGCTCGACGTTGTTGGAACTGGGCATCCCCGAACGCGAAATCGCAGTCCGCCAGCCTTCGGGCGAAGGTGAAGCGCAGATGCTCGCGAACGTCTGCGGCGAGCCGTTCCTCTTCGCGCTGCGCGACGGCGACTTCACAGCCGCGCACACGCGACGCCTTCTCGACGGCGAGGCCGAGACGCACGCATCCCACATCGTCGTCGTAGCGACGGGCAAGATTCAGGACGAGGCGCGCGTGCGCCTTCGCGATCACGCGCGCCGCCGCTCGCGCGCGGGCGGTGAACAGGAAGTCGTCTTCGTCGAAGGGCTGAACGCGGCGGGTGAAGAGTTGCGCCGGGCGTTCGAGCGCGTCTCGCAGGACGCGCTCACGCGCGAGCTTTACGAACTGGACGCGAGCGTCGGGTTCAACGTCGGCTACGCGCTCGCCGCGCGCTTCCGCCTGATGCAGCGCAAGGGCGAGCTACAAGACCTCGCCGCCTCCGCCGCGGGCGCAGTGGCCGGGAGTCTGCGCGAGATTTGACGACAGAGCCGCTCGCTACCACCTGCGGCTCGTTTAAAAACGTGCTGTGTAAAATCAGTAGATAGGAATTAACATGGATGGACAGGATAAGCAGGATAAAAGATTTGTCTTCTAATCCTGCCTATCCTGTCCATCCATGTTAATTCCCGCGCTTAGCTCGCGGTGCTGTAAAACACCTCCGCGTTTGAATACCGTTCACGCAAGGCAATTTGACGAGTCGAGGCAAAGAGGTATTGACAACTTGCCGCCTGTCGCGCGAATCTTATGGCAGCCTCGCTCGTCCCGTTCGAGCGAACAACTCTTGCAGCCCTGAAGTTTGAAGATGAACAATCGCTCGTTCCCTTTGTTGATTCTGACGGTCGTGGTGTTTGCGACCGCAACCCAAGTTCGCGCGCAGGCCCAGACGCCCGCGCCCGCCACGCGCCCGCGCACAGTCACCGCGCAGCAGTCGCAGACGCAGACGCCCGTGCAAGTGCCGGCACTCGCGCCGCAAAGTCCCGCGCCGCGCCCGTCCGCGACGCAGACCCCTGCTCCCACGACTCCCGCGCAGACAGCCACGCCGACGGCGACGCAGACGGTCACGCAGCCGCCGACGGTCACGCCCGCGCCGCAGCCCTTCGTTGCGTCCGCGCCGCTACTGCCCGCGCGCCCGCTCGCGGTCAGCAAGTTCCGCGAGCGCGTCACGGAGGCGCAGAGGCTTTTGCGTTCGCGCCTGACGCTCACGTCTGCGTCGCCTTCGCTGGCGTTCGTGACCATCGCCGCGCTCGAACAGGACTCGTCGAAGATTCACACCTTTAGCGTGCCGAAGGAGAGGTTTCTGACGCGCGGGACGGATGTTGTGTTGACGACCGCGCAGGGATTGAACGTAAGACTTCAGATCGTGCGACCGAACTACGTCAACACGGCTGTCACGGTCTCGGAGGTCGCGACGGGCAAGCAGTTGACGCCGCTCGTCGTCGAGTACCCGATTGAAAAGTTCGGCAAATTCCGCGAGATGGCCTACTACACGTCGGCGCACCCCGCCTTGCTCTCGCCGGACGTGACGCGGCACGGGCAGACTTACGTCCACAACATGCTCAACCTCGCGGCGCAGCGGCTCAAGGACAAGGGCAAGATCATTTCGCCTGAGCTAATAGACATCGCGGAGCGTCTGTGCCTCGTCGAGCACGTTGACCACGACCGCTTCCGTCGCGAAGACCGTGGCCGCATCTACAGCGAAGTCCACGCGCTATTCGCCCTTAACGAGCTTGACA